>JAPYPM010000042.1 GCA_029937635.1 Nitrospinaceae bacterium | reverse complement strand
GAGCGCGCTTGCATGGCATGCAAGAGGTCACGGGTTCGATCCCCGTCAGCTCCACCAAACTTTGCAAAGGATTAATCATTTACGTATATTTTTTTTGATGGAACTGTGCAGTTGGGTTGAATTATGTTACTGCATCAATAAATTTAACTGTTTTTAGTTAAAAAAAATAAAAAAATTCCTTAAGTATTTTTTCAAACGGGCTTAAATGAAATAGCCGCCATAACCTAAAGGTCAAAATTTGTAGTGTGTAATACTGATGGTTATATCGACCTTTCTGTTACTGCGGAAACTCCTACCACTTCTTTATTCGCAACCTAAAGTTCGAATATCTGAAGCCACCTAAGAACAAATCACATTATATTTATACATAAATTAGATCAATCGTTTCTTACACCTAAAAAATTAAATAGGTTGAGGATACAAAAGAATCCTAGTAGTAAAAAATTTATAACTATTTAAAGAAGCATTAAGTACTGCAAATAAAATTTTAATTAGAAAATGGTACTAAGAAAAATCATTTGGTATTATTTTTTATATATCTTATCGGTAGGATTTAAAATTTATAGGAAGAAAATATGATTATGAGGCTAGTGAAACTGGCAATAATATTTTTACCTCCTTGTCCCGGACAATACGCTGCTTTGCTTCAAAGAGATTTTGCCGGCATTAAAATACTTGATCGATTGATCTTGACTCTGCAACGGGCTGGTTTGGATGAAATAATCATTTCTTATCAAGGGTCCGTAGCTGATATTAGGCTGAAAACTGAAGAGGGTATGGTCAATGACTCGAGGTTTCAGGGAAATATTACTTGGCAGGAACAAGAGGAAGGGGAAGCCTGGAAGTTTAGTGGATATAATCAGACCCCTATTAAATCACAAAACATTTTAGTGGTGAAGGGTAATGTGGTTGTTACGGCATCTACTATTCAAGATTTTATTGAGAAATCAAGCAAAGAAGGGGTGTTTGGACAGGATGAAATTATAGGGATAGAAGGCCCTCAAATAAAATCAGGTAATATTTTTCTCTGTTCTTTGTCTAAATTGGGTGTACTTAAAAACTACGTTAAAAGCCAAAACATTCAGGATTCTAGCAATTTTATTTTCCTAGGTGGCCCCAGGCATTTTGCTAAATTGATAGAGGATGAACACTCCGCCCGCCAAACCGAGCGAGCTTTTATCAATTTGCATAAGCATTATTACAAACAATTTATGGATTTTTGGGTGAACTCCTATTTCTCGCTTAGAATCTCTTCACTATTAGTTAAGAGTCCTGTTACACCTAATGTGATTACTTTATTGGGTCTTGTTATTGGACTTTTTTCAGCTTGGCAATTTTCCCGAGGTGACTATTGGGGTGGATTACTAGGGGGGCTAGCTTTTGCGGGGACAAGCATTTGGGATTGTTGTGACGGCGATATAGCAAGGCTAAAGTTCATGGAGTCAGACTTCGGTGACAAACTGGACACAACATGTGACAACTTAAATAACGTTTTTGCTTTTACCGGAATTATGATTGGAGTCGCAATGAGTAGTGGATTTCTTTATGCACTGATTCCTTTTGTTTTATTATGCGTTGGAGGAGTGTTAATTTTTTATTTTATCTATTTTCCCATAGGAGGGAAAGGCTCCTTTTTTCATGGAACATGGATTTACGATGTGATTCAGCATCTTGCTAGCCGAAACTTTGTGTATGTTGTTCTTTTGTTTGGGATTTTTGGACATATGGACTGGTTTCTCTGGTTGTCCGGGTTTGGATCTGTTTTATTTGCAATTGCTTTGTACCTTACTAAAAGCAAGTTTATTTGATAAATAGTTAAAGAAGTATTTTGATTCCAAAAGAGGACAAATTTTTAGTATCGCGTGTTATAAGTTTAATACATTATGAGTTGAAAATAATTTGTCTGGATAAAAAATGGATTTTACTCACATTAAGGTTGGATTAGCTCTTGCTTTGTTGGCTATTTTATTTGGCGGATTAATGGGGCTGGGGTTTGGTTGCTGTGAAGATTCTTTTAAGGATAGGTTTAAGAAAGATGCTTTTGCTGCCCTGAATGAAAAGTATGATGGTGATCAAAAAAAAGCAGATAAAGTATCCGCTAAATCATGGGTGTATATGAAAAGAGCTCACTTACACTCGCAAACTATGGGTGTTATAAGCATTGTCCTATCTTTGATTGCCGTCGGGTTGGGATTTTCTCCTTATCTTCAAACGGGTATTTCATTTTTAAGTGGTCTAGGTTCAATAGGTTATGGTCTGTTTTGGTTTCTGGCCGGTTTTTTAGCCCCCAGTATGGGGTCTACTGATACAGCTAAAGAAACCTTGGGAATTTTGGCCCAAATTTCAACGGGATCTTTTTTTATCTCTGTTGTCGGTCTGTTTTGTCTATTAGGATATAAAGTATTTTTTCAGAAATTTAATTAAAATAGCCAATCAGAAAACATTGTACCTATATTAAAATTGATACACTGAATTTGATTGTTGAAGGAAAACACCTATGAAAAAATATCGTATAAGTTTGGTGGTATTTGTGGTTGCTGCGGGATTGGTATTTTTATTAAATCAGGGAACCTTAGAAGCCCAAGAAGAGGTAGAAAAGGTTGAAGAAAAAACATCAAGTGAAGAGCCGAAGCTCATTAAGAAGAAAAAAAAGAGCCTTATGTTTCACCTTGATCCATTTATTGTAAACTTGGCTAAAAGTGGAGGAAATAGATTCTTGAAGGTGACGGTTTCTTTGGAGATGAGCAGTCCTGATGTTAGTTTTGAACTAAAAAAAAATATTAAAAAAATCACCGATTCGGTTCTTTTATTATTGAGCACCAAAGTATTTAAAGATGTTTATTCCGTTCAAGGAAAGTTTACACTTAAAAGTGAAATTACAACGCGTGTAAATCAATTTTTAACAAAAGGAGTGGTCAAGGGAGCCTACTTCACAGAATTTATTATTCAATAATATTTTTTTTAATTTGAAGCGCAACGAAAACCATTTCCAGCTGCTCGTAGTTGATAATGAGATTCTCTGCGGTTAGCTGATCTCATTTCGGGAACTGTTTGGTTCCAAGCCCCGCCCCTATATATTTTATCAGTGATGGATGCCGCTCCAGCACAAGCACCACCGCAAGTCTTTAAATCAGCACGTGGTCCTGGCGGGTTTTTTTTTGGACTGACCATGTAGTAGTTTTTTTCGAGATCTACCCAATCTTGAACCCACTCACTCACATTCCCAGACATATCATGCAGGCCTAATGGATTGGGAGGAAAAGATCCTACGGGTGCGGTGTGCTTGAAGCCATCTGATACACGCGGTTCCCGAATATTCAATTCGCATGCGTGATCACAAAAATTTGATTCCTTCCCGCTCACTGTATTGCCCCAGTAAAATTCTGTTTGCGTCCCTCCTCGGGCTGCATATTCCCATTCAGCTTCGGTAGGCAATCGAAGTCTCAATTTTTGGCAATAATCTCGAGCATCTAACCAGTTAGCACTGTCTACTGGATGATCAGCACCTACATTCTCAGAAGGATTAACTCCCATTATTGATTGAAATTTTTTTTGATTCACCTCGTACTTACCTAGTTTGAAAGAAGATATGCAAACCTCGTGCACTGGAAGTTCATCTGGATCACCAGCATTACTCCCCATTTGAAAACACCCTCCTTGTATTGCAACCATTTCTTCTTTCGGTATAACGTTAAGTGAAGAAATAATTTTTTTCTTAACTTGGGATTTTAGGGCCATGATTTTTTCCCTTGTGGCCGCAGGAATTCCAAAGTATTTGATGATGTTTTTATTTTTAGGAAGAAGTTTCATTTTACCTGTTTCTTTAAAGTACACACGGTAATGAGGAACGGGTTCAACGGTTTCCTCTTTTAGAAATTTACTAAACGCTTCATTATTTTTCTTTGTAGATTTATCTATGACCATTACTGTTTCATCAACCAGTTCAGCATTTTGAGGTTCAGGGTTACCGTCCATATAAACTATAATATTGCGACCTTTAGCAACAGGTAATTTGAGAATATTATTCAGAAGAGATAATGCATCATTCAACTTATTTAATTTAATTTTAACTTGTGCTAAATCTCGAGTGGCTAAATAATTATCTGGCTGAGTTTCGAGTACTTTGTTGAAAAATTTTTCAGCTTCTTTATATCTGCCAGCGGCAAAGGCACTACTTCCCAATTCCATCAGTTTGGAATCTTTGTTTGATTCACTTGAGTTTACAATGTATGAAAAAAACAAAAAATTGAATGACACAAAAATTATAAACTGTTGAAATAGTTTCATTATGGTTTGTGAAAATTTAAAAAGGCCACATATCATAGTCAGTTCAACTCACAATATATTTTGTATTAAAATAAACATCCCTTTATAACAAAATATACTGTAATAAATTTTTTGGAAACTAAATTTACCATAAATAAGTTTGAATTTAGGTAGATATGTCAGAGTTTTTTACAAATAAATGGTGAGAAAACTTTTTTTGATTTAGAACGTAGTAATTAAAGGTAAATAATAGTGAATAACTGGCTATAAGTATTTGAATAAATTAAGGTTTTTTTTGGGTCGGTGTGTTAAATTAAGGATTGCTTACATATTAATAAATCTTAATATAGTATTAACGTTTTTTTAATTTATAAAGATTATAGTGCCATTCTTTAGTTTTTATATATAAATGCTAAAACTAGTCAAATCCACTTAAAGAAATTTTAAGATTTTTTTTATAAAGTTTTTAGGTATTTGTTAATCTCCAGTATATTAAAATGAGGATTAAATAAAAATGCTGCACCCCGTTAAAGTTTATGATCCATCTGGAAAATTAAAAAAAGTTATTTCCCAAAAAATTCTAAACAGAAGGTCTGATGAAATATGTCTTAACCCTTCTTTATTTAGTAAGCAAACCAAAGGGAGAAAAAAAAAGGTTCAACCAATTTAATAGAAATAATTTCTTCTTGCAGAATTAATGTTTAACTACCGCGTTCTGTGGAAGTGAGTTTGTTATTTGTACCTTTGACCCTTGCACTTTTAAACTGAGCAGCTTTTTATCTTCAATGAGACACTTTTAAAATCAGCCTGTGTGTAAAAGAGCAGGGTGTTTTTTTAAGTGAATTGCCAACACACATTCCCTAGATCTTAATAGTTGAATTTTTATTTAAAACGATAATTAGTTAAGTTCGTGAGCCATTCGGATGGCTTTAATATGCGCAAAAATATTCTGACCTGATTTAATATTGAGGTGGCTCAATGACTTTCGAGTAATTGTTGCCAAAATAGAGCAACCTATATCGAGTTTAACGCTAACCTTACACTTATCATCGTCGCTAGGTATCGTTTTTATAACCTTGGCGGGTAAAACGTTGAGGACACTAGTCTTGTTTGCGATGGGTTCAATAGATAAGATTATGTCTTCTGCTCTTATATGTATACGTAACTTGTCTCCAGGGGAAACCTCGCGCCGAGGTACATAAAGGGTATGAGAATTGAACTTAAGGACGGTCAATTGAAATTCTTCGTCTTGTCGGACTACAGTAGTATCCAGAATGGTGCCAACTAATTTGTGCCCGAGGTGTTGTCCGAGGTGAGGATGAGATAACACTTCTTCTACTGGTCCTGCAGCAATTACTTTTCCTTGGTCCATCAGCAACATAGTGTCAACAAGTTGTAGTACCTCATTTAGAGAGTGAGTGACGTATAAAATTGGGATGTTTAGCTCAGATTGCATCCGTTGAAAGTAAGGAAGAATTTCTTGTTTACGTCTCATGTCCAATGCAGCCAAGGGTTCGTCCATCAATAATAGACGTGGACGGGTCAGAAGAGCTCGCGCCAATGCAACGCGTTGTTTTTCTCCACCAGATAGATTACGGGGATATCTACTTAGAAAAGATACTAAGCCCATGATCTCAACGATCTGGCTAAAAAGAGAATCATCGATTTCTGGGGCGAGCCGTTTCAGACCATAACGGAGATTTCCTTCAACGTTTAAATGAGGAAATAGACGCATTTCCTGAAAGACATAACCTATGTTTCTTTTATTGGGTGGGATGAAAATCTTCCTACTTTCATCCTGCCATATTTCCTCATTAATTTGTAAAAAACCTTCAGGCGCTCGCTCTAAACCAGATATGCAACGCAAAAAAGAGGTCTTGCCGCTCCCAGATGGTCCAAATAGGACAGTGAACCCATGAACTGGAGTCTCAATATCAACATTAAGTTTAAAATCACCTAACACAATCTTAAACTTGGCAGATAATAGATTCATGAAAAATTAACAGGTAGTTTTTTGTTGATATAATAAACAATAAATAACACCAAGAAGGTAAAAGACAATAATCCTGCAGATAAAAAATGGGCGTGGGCATAGTCTAAAGTTTCTACTCGGTCATATATTTCAATAGATAGAACTTTTGTTTTACCTGGGATACTTCCGCCGACCATAAGGACAACTCCAAATTCACCTAGGGTATGGGCAAACCCCAATACAATAGCAGTAATATATCCACGTAAAGCCATTGGACTTGCAACGGTCCAAAATGCGTCCCATTTCGAAGCGCCAAGGGTCCAGGCTACTTCGAGAGGGACTTTGCCAATTGAATCGAATGCGTTATAAAGTGGTTGCACCACAAATGGCAAGGAATAAAAAGTTGAGGCAATGACAAGACCCGTAAAGCTAAACGAAAGGTGGGATCCAGACAGTGCTTCAACAGGTTTTCCTATCCATCCATTGGGGCCAAGAAGAATTAATAAATAAAATCCAAGAACTGTTGGAGGTAAGACGAGTGGTAGCGCTACAACAGCTTCAAAAACTGGCCTAAACCGATTTTTAGTGTGAGCAAGCCACCAAGAAATTGGAATGCCAATCACAAGTAATACAATAACGGTGGACGCGGCAAGTTGTAACGTTAAAATAATAGGCTGATAGTTAAAGTTTGAAATATCCATGCTGTTCTATGATTAAGAAATCTATTAAATAAAATATTATGATAATTCGTAACCATATTTTTTAATAACTTCTTTTGCTTGGCCACTCTTTAAAAAATTCCAAAGATCCATTGCACCTTTATTATTTTTAGCTCTTGTTAAAACAACAATATCTTGTTTGATAGGGTCGTGGTATTCACTAGGAATGTCTATACGATTTCCTTTCAGCTTATTTTTAGGATCCAAAACTTGCGATAAGGCTACAAAACCTAACTCAGCATTGTTAGAAAAAACGAAATGAAATGCTTGACCAATATTTTCACCTTGTACTATAAGTGGTTTAAGTTTGTTCAATAGGCCAAGTTTCTTTAATGTTTGAAGAGCAGCCCTTCCATATGGAGCAGTGATAGGATTAGCCATTGCTATGTGAGAAAATTTTTTGACAAGAAATATTGATTTTAAACTATCAGATATTATATTTAACTTGGGGCTCCATAATGTGATTTTCCCAATTGCGTAACTATATTGAGTTCCAGAAATAGCTATGCCTGATTGTGTTAGTAACTGTGGTCTGAGTTCGTCAGCAGAAAGAAATATATCAAAAGGAGCACCATTAATTATTTGGGCATAGAGCTTCCCAGTGGATCCAGAAATAATTATTACCTTATGCCCGGATGTTCTTTCAAATTTTTCAGCTATGGCTTTGAAAGGATTGTGGAAATTTGTAGCGACAGCTGCATAAATTTCATTAGCATGGGAAATAGATATTGGATTAGCGAAGAACCATAAGAATCCAATAGTAAAAAATATATTGAAAGTTTTACTACACTTTGATTTTTTTGCATAAGTAACAAGCTTGACCATAGCGTTATGTATACTAATATATAACGCTATGGTCAAGCTTGTTTTTATTTTCTTATAAGATGAATTGATAAAATTAAGAATGGTAGTGAATAATAGAAAAGTTATAAGGATGATATTTATTTTAACTTTAAATTTTCTAGTTCTATTTTTCTTTTTATTTTACCTGAAGAAATATGATGGTTTACATGAATAATAGCTTTGGGGTCAAAGTCTTTAATCTGGTAGAGTTTTCCATTGGTATGGGTTTGTTTATGTTGAGTTGAATTAACGCTAGTACTTTTTATAGCTTCAACCATCAGCTTAGTTCCTAAGATAATAGGTTTAGTCATTAAAATAAATTGAGAATCATTTTTATGTAGTTCAATTGAATCTTGGAATAAAATATTGCCACCATCCATTCTATTGGTAACATAATGTATTGTTGCTCCCAAAAGTTGGGGTTCTAAATTGTAAATAGGCCAGAAATTACAAGAAGTACCTCGGTAGTACTGGGATAAACCAACATGAAGGTTTAAAATTTGATTTGGATACAAGTCAAGGTATTTAGAGCATAATAAACTAGTCCCGAAAATTAATATTATTGCGGGATTAAATTTGTTAATAAGTTTTATTGTTTTGTTCTCGTTCAGGCATCCTTTTTCAATGTAAAAATTTTGAGGATAATTTAGAACATTATTGCATTTAGAAAATTGGAATAAATATTCTTCTTGTTTTTTAAGGTTTACAAAAAACTCGTCCCAAGCTTCTCTTTCTTTTTTAGAGTTGCAAGTTGGATCTGGGTATCGGTTCTTTTCGATAAATATCGCTGACAAATTAAAGTTAGCACGCAATTGATTTATAAAATAATTGTGCGCTAACTGATCCCCTGTTATAACGACAAGTTTTTGTGTATACATAATTTACAAAAATAAAAAAAGTTGATTGATTATCGTTGAAGACGAAATAGAATCATTAATTATCTCGTTTATATTTAAATGATATTCTGGTAGTTATTTTATAATTGATTTAGCGAGAAAAGTTTAGAGTTAAGTTTAGTTAAACAGGCGGTAGAGAAAATAAAATCGTATTCTATTTATTTAGATATAGGACTTCATATGCTGCCATAGCCTTATAAACACCACTCTTAATAGCATTTACGGAGAGCGTTGCCCCACTAATAGAGAGAACTTTTCTGCGATCTGAAGAGGAGTTTTTCCCGTAGAACTGGCTGCGAAACGATTTATACTTTACTTCCCAGCCTTGAGGTTCTCTGTAAACCATTATCTCAACATCACGAACCGTTCCATCGGTGTTGATTACTGTCATAAAAGTTATTGGAAATGATTTTCCGATGATATTGTCAATTAGCATTGATCCCATGGACCTGCCATTTTTTATTCCAGTATAGAATGTGAATCGCTTCTCATTAATTTTATACATGTTTAGTTTTTCTATAGAAATAATTTGTTCGTTAGTTAACCAAAGTCTTTCTTTTCTAATTTCGTCAGCACCGGGAAAAGCTATTTCAAAGGCCTGTTTTTTAGTCAGTAGTACTGAGAGTTGAAATTTTTTTTCTTCTTCTGCGTATGAAAAATTAGAGAAAGATAAAAAAGAAATAATACTAAAGGCAAATAGTCCATTAAAAAAATGGACTCGCAAAGGAACAAGTATAGTATTAAGTATGTTGACCATTAAATTTGTCGTTATTTTCAATTTAGATAAAATTTGTTACTTAGTTTTGTATCTTGATTAATTCTTTAGACTTTTGAATTAATTATATGGATGACTTTTCTTATCGGGAAAAGGCTGATTTGACGAGGCATTTTGGGTCATTGCAGAAAAATCATTTATTTCTTTTACTATGAGTTGAATTTTTGTGTCAAGCGTTGAAATATGCTCATCAATTTTTCTGGTTTCTTCTTTTGTCTTTGAATTTTTGTATATAGTTTTAAATTTTTTAAGGTGATTATTGATATGGTTGGCCCTGTCATAAATATCTTCATTGTTAAATGATTTTGCCATATCTGTTATCTGATTAACTTCATTTTTCTCATCTAAAGATCTATTTCTAGAGAGGCTTGTTTTTTTTATTTTTTTGCGATATAAAATTATCATCAATCCAGAGATGGCTAATCCAATCATACCAATAGTAGCAATGTCTACCACCCAGTAAAAGTATGTTCCGAAAAATCTTCCCGTATGAATTTCAGTAACTAATTTACCAAGGTCCATCCTAAAATCATTTGGTGATAGTGTGTTGCTAGAATCTCCTAAATTAACAAATCTCCATAGGGCACCATTGTTGTTTGAAATAAATAATCCAGTTTTTGATCCTACCAAGAGAAGAGAAGCCTGATTTTTTGAAGCAGTAGTAACTAAAATGTTATTAATTTGGGTTATTTTTATTCTACCTTCCCGCGCTAAATTACTTTTGTTTGGAGTGATTTCAAGCCACGTGTCGCCGCTATTGATTGAATAGAATAACCCTTTATTAGAACTTAGAAGGATGCCAGAGTTATCTTCTGTGTTTCTAGCTATAGAAAATATTTTTTTTAAGTTTTTATTTTTATCCTTGAGCCAGTTGAGGCCTCCATTAAAGGACTTATAAAAACCTTTTTCTGTGCCAATAAAAATAAATTCTGGATCAGTTTCTATAGTAATGATACTTGAAATACTTTTAGGGATATCGGACCATTTTTTTTCCCATAGTTTTTTGTCGTCGGTGCTTCTAAAAATATTTTTTTTTGAGTTTATGATGAGTTGCTGTGGATGTGCGGCAGAAAATTGAATGGTTTGAATATTTTCATTTTTTAGGATCTTATTATCTGTAGATTCCCAAAGGTCCCCACCTTCGTGTGAAACGAATAGCCCACCTCGAGTTGCTGCGTAAATAGTTTCGGCTTGGTTAGGGTCAATAAGAAGGTCGTTAATGAAAGTATTGGTCAAGCCGCTTGCTTGGTCAAACCACTCAGTCCAGCTTTCGCCTCTATCTTCTGATTTAAAAATACCCTTTGGAGTGCCTGCATATATTAGCTGAGAGTCTTTTGGATCTACTGCTAGTGCACGAATATCCTGATTAAATAATCCTTTTTTTGATTCTGTCCAGTTTTTACCAGAGTCAATAGTACGAAATAAGCCATGATCTGTTCCTGCAAAAATTGTGAACTGTTCCTCATTGGAAATATATGCAAGGGATTGAATGGATCGATTTATTCCAGTTACATGAAAATATTTTTCGGGAAGAAACTTCCCTCCTACCATTCTCTTGCTGAGTTCTAATGAATCTGTATGCATCAATAAGATGCCGGATGCTGATAGGACAATCACAAAAAGGAAGCAGGCCAAACCTAACCACTTGTGGAGAGTCCGGGTTGGATTAAAATAACGGGTGATCAAGGAGATTCTTGTCCTTTTTTCTTTGGCATAATTGCAAAACCCAATCGCTCATACCCATCGATTAATTTCTCTTCTAGAGAGTGAACATGATCTGATAATTCGTGAACTTGCGTGTCGATTTCTTTTAAGTGACCGGAAAGTTCTTTCAGATCCTTATCTTTTGTATCTTTGAGGAATACTTCGCAACGTTGAGCGTGTTCTGAAATATGTTCTGCTAGGTCATGAACAAAGCTAATATCATTTTGAATGTGGCTAGTTTCATCCAATAGGTCCTTGGAGTCGACTTCAGGTTTGATAACGAAAGTATAAAGAACTCCGGCAATAAATATTAATAAGAGAAGGGCTTGTCCAATAAATGTTTCTAATGTGGGATACATTCCGAGCCAGGAAATCTCGGGAGCAAACTCCGCTGCCGTTAAAGAGAGAGCTTCTCCCATTTGTAATTCATGGAGACCTTTACCCATAAAGGTAAATGCCATGAAATAAAGTAAGACACTAGTAAATCCAAAAAACCATTTTATTGGGACTTTGATACCTATCTTGTTAATTAAGAAAAACATTATGGCCAAAAAGACACAACCAACTAAAAATCCGGGAATGATTCCGTTACTAACCTCTCCTGCGTATAAATATAGGGCTTTGTAAAATAAAACTGTTTCAAAGCCTTCACGGTAGACTGCAAGAAATGCAACCATACCCAAGGCAAAAACATTTCCCGTTGTTATAGCTTGAGTCATTTTACCTGTAATATAGCTTTGCCATTTTTGAGTTTCTATTTTCGTGAGCAGCCAATAACTGACCCAGAATAAGACGACAACAGCAAAAAGCATGATCCAACCCTCCAAGAGTTCTTGGTTGGCCATACTTATATTAAGAACCTCATGGATAATATATGCGGTTATAAAACTTGCACCAATTCCAATTAGAACTCCTTGATAAATTATTTTAACCTTTTCTTTATTTTTTGATTTAACAAGAAAAGCAATTAATGCAGCAACTATTAAAATTGCCTCAAATCCTTCACGAACAATTATTGAAAAAGATTGAAGGAACAATCCTGTAAAACCAACTTTTTGTTCGAGGATCGTTTGAGCTTCTTTTAAATCATTTTGAATATTCTGGTTGATCTTTTCTACGTGACTTAAATCGGCACTTCTTTTAATTTCAGCACGTAAGCGGCCAAAAGAGGACTCTAGTCGAAGCCCTAATTTTTTATTTTTTGTTATTAGGGCTGTCTCAATACCTTCATAGTTAAGATAGGCGTCGAATGCCAGTTCAGCTGATTGTTCAACTTCACCTCCTTTAAAGGCTTTGATACTTTGATTTAAAATATTGATTACATCAGCGACTGCTTGTTTTGTAGAACCTGGGGTTTTAGACTTGTTTAATACGGTTGTAACAACAGGAAGTTCCAAGTTTTTATTTGAAAATGTTCTAATGTAATAGGTGACGTCCCATAAGTCTTCTTCCGGGAGAATTTCTGACCAGGCCATCATCATAGTATTTGCTATTCCTACAGAGATTACCTGAAAATTATCGTATGCGATGGTGTGGTCATTACCTGTTACCCTAGGGTCAGAAAGAACGGCTGGTGCTGGCTCGAGCTTAGAGGAAAGAGGTCCATCTCCACCTCCTGTCAAACCATGGCATAT
>JAPYPM010000041.1 GCA_029937635.1 Nitrospinaceae bacterium | reverse complement strand
GCCGGAATATGGGGCGGGCAATATCTAATCGCAGATAAAGAAGGAAAGGCAAGAACTAACATTGTTCGCTTGTATTGCCTTGTCAACCTTCCGCAAAATACTCTCCTTGACAAAAAGGAAAACTTTGAAGATTTAATGATCTTCTATCACCAAAGTGTGACCAATGCATTTTCAAACTATGGGCTGAGTTTTAATGACCCGCGCTGGGGGGAACCCATCCCATACACAAACAAAAAACGCCCTACAACAGTACTTCAAATGTGGGAAAAAAATAATAAATTAAAATTTTTTAGAGCTTTTTATGTTTGGAATAATAAACCATGGGTAGACTCTGTCATCTACGACACGATTCGAAACATAAAAGTTGTCAAAGAATTACTAAATATAGATAAACGTCCTGTTAAAAGACCAACTGAAGAATATAAGTTTCTTCTCCAAGATATTCTAATTATTTTCTATACACTATACGATGCCTTGACGACAGATTTCCATGAACACGCGGATCCAATAATGAAAGATTTGCTACAAAAATTCCTTGCTGGATTAAAGGACCCAGAACTAATCGAAGAAGAATATTTAAATATTTATTCTAATGCTATTGTATATGGTCTGGAAGAAGCTTTAGAGGGGCCTTACAAAAAAGCAGGATTAGATATTAGAAATATCGAAAACTGGCCGGTAGAGAAAATTAATTGGGTTCCAAAAGAATTAAAAGAAAATGTTGGTCGTTCACTCACAGATAGATTTAATAATTTCAAAAACAATCTTGAAAATAACAGCAACTGAGTTCTCATCGCTCTCTATATTCAGAGATATCTATAATCGAAGAAGTATCCAGTTTGAAATACCCTTTTGACCATTGCGCTCACCGTTACCACCATTCCATACGGCGATAGCCATAGCTATTGGATATTTAAATTGAATGTCTGCGTTATCTGAGTTCACTAAACTTCTCTTGAATACTACACGCCAAGTTTTATTCTGCCATGTACCACGTCCTAAAACATCTTGCTCTTCCTGAGTGGTAAGAGTACTGTAACCAGCCGCCGTTAAATCCTCAACTGACGATCGACGATCATTACCAAAAGCAGACATTTTTAAGTTTCTATCGCTACTCCGAGGCTTCGTATTTAAGGATTTTTCCCAAATAGCCCGCCACTGCCAAATATTAACAATTTCGTTTTCACTTCCCATTGTAATCAAAGGAACTTCCTTATCTGGATATAGGGGAAACATAATTGCAGCTTGATCTGTATGAGTAGCAGACACTTCAATTTTATTCTCCAGAGTTGCATCGTCCCACTCTAATAAAAGAGCAATTTCTGAATTGTTTTGAACCGCTGATAATTTGACTGATTTAGTTGAAGGGTCTGGCCATTTAGGATTTGTTATCATTTGAGGTCCCAACTCAATAGATATTGGTTTAATACCATCAGAATCTGTCCAAAAAGGATCATTTGGATCCAATGGTATCTCGCTTGAAATATCAACGACATCTACAGCTAATTCACACTCACCCGTCTCAATGCAATACTCCATTGAGCCCGAACCACAGCCTAAGCTAAGCAACACAAACATAACCAATAATGCCAAACCAGGAAAAGCACAAAAAACTAAGCTTATTGATTGTTTCATAACAATATAGTCTCAGGAAAAATAAAAGACAAAAGGTGTTAGAATTTGTGAACTAATTCTTGCAGACGAGTTTTCAGTTCAGGCGTATAAGGACCAACAAGAACAAAATTTAATTTTTCGGGAACAAAAATATCACGTGCTACATTAAGAATGTCGAGTGGTGTGATTTGGGAAATTTTTTCCCGCTCTTCCTCTAAGTTTAACTCGGTCGAGTAAAGGTGACAAAATCCATGACGGATAATTTGTCTATATGGATCATCTAATTCATAGTCTAAATCATATCCATAACGTTTTTTAACCAACCCTAACTCATCTTCACTCACACCAGTTAAAATGAATTTTTTGATCTCGTTAAAAAGAATTTCTGCGACCTCAACAACTTTTTCGGAACGGACAGACACATCAAAATCGATGGTACCAGTATCAGGCAAACTTGTAGTACGGCATTCAACTGAATAAACCAACCCCTTCTCTTCTCGTAAAATTTTTTGTAACCTAGAAGTTACTCCATCGTCAAATAAGCGAGAAATCAAAGTAGCAATAAAATAATCCTGATGATTATACGAGACCCCTCTAAAACATATCTGTAGTTGAATTTGGCTATCGGAGTCATGTTGGGACAAGAGCGCTGGTTGCTCTTGAGTTTCACTTAAAGGCTTATCAAAATGATTCGGCATAATAGAATTATTCCCAACCAGTCTTGAAAAATATTTTTTAGCGGAATCTATAAAAATCTTATGGTCAACGCATCCAGCCACTACCAAAATCATATTTTCTGGAGTATAAAACTGCGCATAATGCCTCTTTAAATCTTCTACGCGTATATTCTTAATACTTTCCTCTGTGCCAATTGTAGGCCGAGCTAAAGCATTCTCTGGATACAAAAGTTTGCAAGCAAGATTATTTATATCAACATCAACTCCCTTTTCATTTAAGTCTTCTAAACATTCTTCAAGAATAATTCCACGTTCAAGTTCTATCTCCGGGAAAGTCGGATCCAAAAAAAACTCAGAAAACAAATCCATTGCTCGGTTTAAGTTCGAAATATGAGGACTAAAGCCATAATATGTGTGATCACTCATAGTAGAAGCCCTAAGTTCTCGTCCTATAAGTTCAAACTCACGATTAAGTAAATATGAATTTGGAAATGTCGAATTCCCTCTAAATAACATGTGTTCAATAAAATGAGAGATTCCGTTATTTTCTATACTTTCAAACCTCAAGCCAGAACGAACAAACATAGCCAATTCAATACTATGAATATGAGGTTGTTCAACTACAACCACAGTCAATCCATTGACCAAGTAATCCTTAAAAACTTTTACTTTTTCTTTATTTTCTGGAGTCACTAAATTCATATTCACAATCACATAGTTAAATTAAACAATGACAAAATTATTGACTCTCAAAATAAGTTAAACCGTCTACTAAAAATTAGGGAAAAGTTCATTTCCCCAATTGTGTTGATATCAAACCATTATGACAGAGTTACTCAAATCTTATTGAATCTTCCCCAAGAACCACCTCTATTTCCTTAATAATCTCATCACAGGGCTTAATTTTAAGGCTCTCACCAACAGATAGTTTTCTTGTTTTATTATCAGGGAACAAAAACTCTAGAAAAACTTCATTGTCGCCTTTGTGTTTTTCAAGAATTTCTTTAATTGAAATTAATATATCTTTTTCTAGTCCCGGCGTTCTAAAACGTATATGAACCTTCCCTTGCCAATGATTCTTTGCTTCTTTTAAAAGGCACACTTTTTTAGCAATGACTTTGGGTTGGTTACCATCTGAATCTACGGCACCTTGAACTAGGATGGGTTCATCATCGGACAAAATATTTTCGATGGTCGCATAAATTTCAGGCCACAAAATAACCTCTATCGACCCTCTTAAATCTTCCAAGGTAACAATAGCCATTTTGTCACCCTTTTTCGTAATCTTAGGTAAAATTTTACTTGGAATTCCTGCAATGCTTACTTCAATACCAGTGTTAGCTTCCAAAATACTTGCCGAAGATGCATCTGCAAACCATGCTAGTTCGTTAGCAAATTGTTCGAGTGGGTGACCTGAAATATAAAATCCTATAGTTTCCTTTTCGTACCTCAAGCGCTCCTGATCACTCCAGTCTTGAATCATACTTGCATTTGATATTTCCTCTTTTTCACCCTCAAATACTTCGAACATACTGCTCTGTCCCAGCTCATGGTCTCTTTGTTTTGCTTGTCCCATTTCTATTGCATGTGGAATATCTTCTATCATTGCGGCTCGGTTTTGGCTTAATGAATCACAAGCACCACTTTTAACAAGACTTTCTACCACTCGCTTATTGACAAGGCGCAAGTCCACATTCTCGCACAAATCTCTTAACGAAGAAAACTGCCCTTTCTTCTCCCGAGCTTGAATAATAGAATCAATAGAACTCGATCCGACATTTTTTATCGCGCCTAGTCCAAAGATCAAGCGATCGTCTGCGATAGTGAAATCTTTCATGCTCTCACTCACCTCAGGTGGCGTAACCTTAATTTTCATGTCACGACAATCATTAATATATCGAATAACCTTATCCGTATTATCCATATCAGCCGTAATAAGCGCTCCAAAAAACTGGAGAGGGTAATGAGTCTTTAGGTAAGCCGTTTGATATGAAACCAGAGCATACGCAGTACTATGAGATTTATTAAATCCATACCCGGCAAACTTTTCCATCAGATCAAATACCTTTGTTGCTTTTTTAATATCAATATTTTTTTTCTCAGCACCTGCAATAAATTTTTCTCTCTGAGCCTCCATTTCCTCGGGTTTTTTTTTCCCCATCGCTCGTCGCAAAAGATCAGCATCGCCAAGACTAAACCCAGCTAAAATACTTGCAATTCTCATCACCTGTTCTTGGTATAGAATAACTCCATGCGTTTCTTTGAGAACATCTTTTAATTGGGGTAGTTCATATTTCTCCTCAAGTTTCCCATGTTTTCGCTTAATATAATCGTCCACCATTCCACTCTCTAATGGACCGGGTCTATAAAGAGCAAGAAGCGCAATGATATCTTCAAAACAATCGGGCTTCATTTTTTTGAGCAAGTCGCGCATACCGGAGCTCTCAAGTTGAAAAACACCGAGAGTTCGAGTACTACAAAGTAATTTATAGGTCTCTGAGTCGACCATCGGAATCGCTGAGATGTCTAGATCTACTTCTAGTGATTCTTTTATAAGGCGGAGAGCATTATCTATTACGGTAAGAGTTTTAAGACCTAGAAAGTCCATTTTTAACAGGCCTAGCTTTTCCACGCCTTCCATAGAATACTGGGTTACTACTTCGTCCTGTTCTCCCTTACCTTTACTTGGAAATTTATATAAGGGAAGAAAGTTTGTCAGAGGTTTTGATGAAATAACAACACCCGCCGCATGAGTTGAGCAGTGTCTATGCAATCCTTCTAAGTTTAAAGCGATATCAAGGAGCTCTGTCACTTTTTCACTATCTTTTTTCATACGCTCAAAGCGTAGTTCTTCTTTAAAAGCGTCCTTGAGACATATATTTAACCGGTCAGGAACTAACTTCGCTATTTTATCAACTTCCCCATAAGGCATATCCAGGACACGCCCCACATCTCTTAGAACTCCCTTGGCTTTCATACTACCAAACGTAATTATCTGAGATACGTTCTGACTACCACCATATTTTTCACTAACATATTTAATGACATCGTCACGCTTGTTCATACAGAAATCAATATCGATATCAGGCATACTGACTCGTTCAGGATTTAAAAATCGTTCAAAAAGGAGGTCGTATCTAAGTGGATCAATATCTGTAATGCGTAGAGAATAAGCAACCAGACTTCCTGCAGCAGAACCGCGACCAGGACCTACCGGAATACCATTTTTGCGAGCGTAATCTATAAAATCCCACACAATTAAAAAATACCCAGGATATCCCATCCTTTCAATAATACTGAGCTCATCTTGCAACCTTTTTCTATAAAGCGATTGCTCGTATGTTATTCCAAGCTTGTTCATCTCCTGAAATCGTTCCCCTAGTCCTTTATTCGTCTGCTCCACCAAGTACGATTCAAGAGTGTAGGTTTCTGGGACGGGATAATCTGGGAAATTAAGCTTATCAAAATCCATTTCCAATTCGCAACGCTCTGAGATCTTTAAAGTATTTTCTATCGCTTGCGGAATATCTCTAAACAACTCCGCCATTTCCTCAGGAGATTTAAAGTAGTATTCATCAGAAGGGTAACGCATACGGTGCTGGTCGCTCATTGTCTTACCAGTCTGCAGACATAGAAGAATTTCATGAGCACCAAAATCTTCACGATCCAAGTAATGACAATTATTTGTTGCAACCAGAGGTAAGGAAAGCTTATTCCCAATCTTGACTAGCTCATTATTAATTTTTTCTTGATACTCCATTTTATGATTCTGGAGTTCGAGAAAAAAATTCTCTGGGCCCATGATATCTCTGTATTGATCGGCAACTTTTATCGCACGTGGTATATTTTCTTTATTAACATTATAGGCAACCTCGCCGCGTCCACATGAACTCAGAGCAATTAAGCCCTCTGCATATTCAGACAACAGTTCTTTATCAATACGAGGTTTATAATAAAAACCCTCCATATATCCAAGCGTTACTAGCTTAAGAAGGTTTTTGTATCCTTTTTCATTTTGGGCTAAAATAATAAGATGATAGGACGCATCTCTAAGATCATGTTTATCTTTTTTGTCATGACGGCTTTCGGGAGCCACGTAAACCTCACAACCTATGATGGGCTTTAGCCCATATTTTTTTGCTCCAGTATAAAAGTCCACTGCACCAAACATATTGCCATGATCCGTCATGGCAACAGCTGGCATCTTGAACTCTGCCGCACGCTTGAATAGAGCTTCATGCCTCAAAGAGGAATCGAGCAAACTAAAAGAAGTGTGTAAATGAAGATGAACAAAATTAGACGGCTTCATCGGTTCTTTTTAAAAGTGAATTGAGTTACAGTTTCAATTGAGAATTTTATTTAAAGAAACATACTCCATATCAAGAGCATTCGCCACCGCAGGATGTGTTATCTGACCATTGAATACATTTAACCCTTTCGCTAGCGCTGGATTCTCTTGAAATGCCTGATTAAAGCCCTTTCGAGCTAATTCTAACGCATAAGGGAAGGTTGCGTTAGTCAACGCAAATGTTGAGGTGCGCGCTACCGCGCCAGGCATGTTAGATACGCAATAGTGCACAACATCATCCACTATATATATAGGATCGCTGTGGGTCGTAGGATGAGATGTTTCTATCACTCCCCCTTGATCAATTCCCACATCAACAATGACTGAACCTGGCATCATCAATGAGAGCATTTCTCGGGTAATGAGCTTTGGCGCTCGTGCTCCAGGAATAAGGATAGCTCCAATAACCAGATCAGCTGTACGAAGTGATTCGATAAGATTCACACGGTTTGACATCAAGGTTTTTAAACGTCCGCCATAGATATCATCTAAATAACGCAACCGGTTTAAATTGATATCCAATAATGTCACAGAAGCTCCAGTGCCTATTGCCATTTTAGCGGCATTGGCACCCACAACCCCGCCTCCAATAATTACAACATGTCCGGGATCGACACCCGGGACACCACCAAGAAGAATACCTCGCCCTTTATTCTCTCTTTCAAGATACTTTGAACCTTCGTGAATTGACATCCTCCCGGCAACCTCACTCATCGGAATCAACAGTGGAAGTGAATTATCTGGCAATTGAACAGTCTCATAAGCTATAGCCGTCACCTTACGATCGAGAAGTGCACGAGCCAAATCAGGTGCAGGAGCTAAATGAAGGTATGTATAAAGAATTTGACCTTCTCTCAAAAGATCGAATTCCTCTGGCAAAGGCTCCTTAACCTTGATAATCATATCTGAGCGAGAAAAAATATCATTCCTTTCAGCTATGTGTGCTCCATGCTCTTCATATAACTTATTTGGTAGTCCACTACCCTCGCCCGCTTCATCTTCAACCAGAACGATATGCCCATCACCGGTCAGACCATGCACACCTGCCGGGGTCAACGAGACGCGGTATTCATCTTCTTTAATCTCTTTAGGAACTCCGATAATCATGAGATTCTCCAGAAAAAAACATTTTCCATTCACACCAACACGTTTCTATCAATTTTATTTCCAATAGTTTTGCACTTGAGGATATACCTACAGCATCTGTCCTTTATACCCAATATAACACTCTCTTACACGACAATAATTAGTATTATTATCCGCACAACACTGTTTGTAATTTATGTGAAAATTATATAGATTAGTAGTTGATAGCTTATCTGTTTATTATCAAAGAAAGTGTTCTTATTGAAAAAAAAAGCCGAATCTAAATTGGAGGAATGCATCCTCGTTCATCTTACTCCAGAGGGTGACCTGCTGGACCTGGAGAATAAAAATGTTACTCCTGAACATATGCGTCTTTTGTGTCAAGCGGGAGACACACTCAACGGAGTAAAGCAGCTTTATCTGAGCGATAACGGGTTAGGCGATGCTGAAATTGAATTTTTATCTAAAAGCCGTTGCTTTCCAAACCTGGAAAAACTATTTCTAAATCAGAACAAGATAAGTAATGCTGGTGCAAAAGCATTAGCAGAATCAAAGTTTATTCAAAACATTAGTTATCTCGTGCTAGAGGCGAATCAAATAGGAGTGAATGGAGTTCAATCACTTGCCACTTCGTTAAATTTAAAAAACCTAGAAACCCTATTTCTAGACTCAAATCCTATCGGATCTCAAGGAGCTCTAGCGTTAGCAAAGTCGACATGTTTACCTTCTCTTTCCGCTCTTCACTTGGATAGTACCGAGATAGGAGATCAGGGCGTTAAGGCAATTGCCACATCACTGATGTCAGCCAAACTTAAAAAGCTTTACTTGTGCTCAAATAAAATAGGTGATGCAGGAGCGATTGCACTGTCTCAATCACCCAATTTGAGTCATTTAACTTGTTTAAGTCTTTGGAGAAATGAAATAAGAGATGCTGGTGGCAAAGCTATCGCCGAATCAATTTATTTCTTAAACTTAGAACGGTTATATATGAGCCTAAATCTGATCGATAAACCGATCCGCAAGGTGATTCGGAGTTCAGACCTTGCTTCCAGATTAAAAACTTTGGTTATGGACTAAAAGTGGCAAAACAAACAGGAGATTGCTAGTGAACTATAAATTTACCTACTCAAAACTTTTTAACGTGGTTTTTCATGTTGGTGTAATATTCAACATACTGCTAGTAATATGGCTATATCTTTTATTTTTCGAAATAATCTAAGTAAATTTCACTTAATTATTAAAAGAATAAATTGTCATTTAGCTTAGAGGCATTAACTTGCTCCAGAGACTTCTCACCCTTGGCTTTAATCAAAGTGTTTGCATTTCGCCACAAAACATTATTCTGAGGAATGAGATATTCTCCTTTAGCATTCCTAAAGGGTCGCCACGACTGATCGATATAAATCTCATTAGGTCTAAAATCACCCTTGTATTTTAGTGATTGGTTTTCACCAATATAGTATCCAAGATAAAAAAACTTCAAGCCTTTCTGTCGGCAAAATTCTAATTGTTTAAGAATGCTAAATGTACCCAAGCTAAGTTTAGAGTCTCCAGTATAGTAAAAAGTATAAATCGCTGAAAATGTATTTGAAGTATGGTCTCCTAAAGCAACACCAACAAGTATGTCATCAATATAATACTCAAACTCGACTCCAAAATTCGTATTCACATAAAACGAGAGGCGAAAATTCTGCTCATCTTCGACATCATCCTGCAAAGTGCTGAATTTTTTCTTATGCCTAATATATAGATCAAATTTTTCATCTGTATATTTAGGAACGCCCATTTTAACCATTACATTGTCGCAAGACCTCAGAGCTCGTTTCTGTCTTCTTGTCATCTTAAAGTCTTCCGTCCTAACCCTAATAGGAATGCATTGATAACAATCGAGGCAACGCGGGCGAAAATAGTAATCGCCAAAATGTCTCATTCCGTGAGCCAACAAGTACTCAAATTCTATTTCTGAGATATCTTCCAGTAAATATTCTTCAAATAAAGATTTTTGATCTTTAAAATATCCACATTGAAAGAGTTTTGAATCTATAAAATGTGCCAACATAATCTTGAGTATCAGTTAAAGTAAGGGAAATACTAAATTTTAACAGAACGCAATGAATTATATACCATATGCTCTATCAAGAGTAGAGAACAAACCTGATTGTAAGTATAGAAATTTTTCAAAACGTTGGAATTAATTAACAGTTATGATTAAATTAAATGGAGGTAAGGGTCACCATATCTCAAGATTCTCCTTACCAAGTTTTGATCTGTACAAAAATCTAGTCCATGGCAATCAGACATATTGAAAACATCTGTAATTATTCCAACCCTTAACGAAACTTTGATCCTGGAGGATAGTCTACGAGCTATCTCTGATCTAAATCCGCATGAAATTATTGTTGTTGATGGAAGGAGCACCGACTCAACTTTTTTAGTGGCGCGTCGCATGGCTAACTTAGTTATCACTAGCAAGCCCGGAAGAGCCTGCCAAATGAATGCCGGCGCAAAAAAAGCAACTGGAGACCTTCTCCTATTCATGCATGCCGATAATAAATTATCATTTGAAAGCTTCAAAAGAATGAAAGAAACAATGATGCTTGCTGAGTCTGATGGTGGAGCATTTAGCCTACAAATAGAGTCTAAAAAAGCTTCCCTCAAGATTATTTCTATACTTGCTACTTGGCGCGCAAAACACCTCAACCTTGTATACGGCGACCAAGCTATTTTTGTCCGTGCCGATACGTTTCAGAAAATGGGTGGATTTTCTCCACTTCCAATTTGTGAAGACCTCGACTTTTTTCGCCGTCTTAGCCGACAAGGTAAAGTAGTCCTTCTCAAGGAAACAACCCAAACCTCAGCACGCAGATGGAAGACGGAAGGAGTTTTCTATACAACGCTACGCAATATCAGTATTGGGAGCCTATTTTTACTAGGATTTTCTCCTTAAACTCTCAGTAAATGGTACTCTGAAATACGTTAATTTTTGGCTTACTTAAAACATTAATATATTTGAGCCTCCAGCCTTTCCAAAACATGTTTCTTAAGTATCACTTCACCCATAATCAACATTCAACTTCTTCTTGTATTGGCTACTAGCACTCCATATAATCTAAATATAGTCACATTATCAATAAATCCTCTTCTAGTTTAGCTAAGAGATTTGACATGGAGTTATTGTGAAACAAAAAAACAATAAAATAAAACGCAATCTCAGACCTTTTATTTTTATAGGCGTAATCACATTAATCCTAAGTGTCGTATATTCTGCAACTAAACCAGTTGAATATGGGGCTCCTATAGCTCCGGCAACGGGGCAATTGATTGAAAACCGTCCCGTGATGTCTTCAGCTTTTTATACTGGAAAAACGGCAGAGGCATACCGTATCGCTGCTGAGATTCCTAAAATCATCGATAGCCAATTTTGCTACTGTTACTGCAAAAAAAACCACCAGCATAAGACGTTGCTTACATGTTTCACCAATGAGCACGGTTCTAAGTGCGATACCTGTATAAATGAGGTTCTTTATGCTTACGAATTATATAAACAAGGAAAAACTCTCGACGAAATCATTGTCTTAGTCGATAAAAAGTTTTATCGCCCTTACAAACCACAACGTCTTTAAGAATAGTTAATGAATACAATAGTCGAACAAAAACCAACCAGCATATATATTCCCTATGCCTTGCTAGTAACTGCCCTGCTTTCATTTTATATTATTTTTATAAACAAGATTGATCTCAAACCAGGGGAGGTAGAGTACCCCGCAGAAGCGTTTCTAGCACCCGGATTTGAATTACCATCCCTTCAAGGAGGGAAAGTTAAACTCTCGGACTATCGAGGCAAAGTTTTGTTTATCAACTTCTGGGCAACCTGGTGCGCCACCTGTAAGGTTGAGATGCCTTCGATGGAAAAACTTTACCAGCGTTTTCGAGAATATGACTTTGAGATGTTGACGATCAGTGTCGATAAAGATCTATCACTCATTACTCCCTTCGTTAAAGAATACGGTTTAACTTTCCCGGTCCTACTTGATCCCGACAGCAAGTTAGCTAAACAAGGTTACAAAACAACGGGCGTTCCAGAAACCTTTGTTGTCGACAAAAATGGAATTATTGTGCACAAGGCCATCGGTCCCCGAGACTGGGCTACTGACGAAACAATGGAAGCATTTGCTCAACTCATTCAGCGAGGTTGATGGAATGACCGTTAAATCAATTCTATTGTTATTTTTTTGTCTGTTAATAACTCCAAGGTTAATACTTGCTCATGGCGGAGATCACAAAGAAGAAAAAAAAACAACTTCACTTACAGAAAAAAACACTTCCTTGAATGAATCGATTTATTCTGTTGATGTTGGTAAAAGTACAGAGTTCCCTTCAATCGAGAGTTCCCCACTAATGGATTCTCCGTTTTCGAATAACAGTTTAAGTGGTACTTCATTAGTCGATGATACGTTAACTAACGATTCCATGGAACGTTTTAAACAAAAAACAAACTCTGGAGAACATGATCAACACCAAACACAACATGTAGAAGAATCATTACACGAGTGGGTATCTCCTAATGCAAAAGGGTACTCTGTCGCTATAAGTATGACTATTCTTTCCGGACTCGTTTTTATGGGGCTAAGTTTTTTCCGGATTGGAGAAAAAGATAGTTAGTCATCTAAACAATTATTATAGAACGCGCTATGAGCAAACTTCAAAGCCTTCTTAAAAGTCGATTGGGTCTAGATACTCTCGAATACGAAATCCCCGAACACTCAAACTCGGTAAAATATTCCTTGGGTGGGATGACCATAACCTCGTTCGGAGTTCTTGTTGTAAGCGGGATCATACTGGCTCAGTTCTTTAACCCCACCCCAGAAAGGGCCAATAGCAGCGTTCACTTTCTTATGGATCAGGTATACCTTGGTTGGTTCCTTCGCGGCATTCATTTCTGGGCCGGAGAAATTCTCACAATCACAATTATCCTTCACATGATTCGAGTTTTTTACACCGCCTCCTATAAAAACCCAAGAGAGATCAACTGGTTAATCGGTGTCGTTCTACTAGGGTTCATGATCACCTTGATGTTTACAGGGACTGTTCTTAAATGGGATCAGGA
>JAPYPM010000040.1 GCA_029937635.1 Nitrospinaceae bacterium | reverse complement strand
GGTCTAGTCCTACTTTAGCAATTGATACAGAGTTTGTTAGAGAAAGAACGTATTATCACAAACTAGGTCTCATTCAAGTTTCTGATGGCACACACTTTGCTGCAATAGACCCAATTTATATATTTAATCTAGAGCCACTTCTGGATCTGATTCGTAACCATAATACAGTTAAGGTGTTTCATGCAGCTAGGCAAGATCTTGAAATATTGTATCGCCTTTGTGGTGAGATGATTCAACCGATATTTGATACCCAGATAGCAGCTGCGGTTGTGGGGTGGGGGGCTCAAATTTCTTTTGCAAAAATTGTTAATAAAGTTCTTGGAAAAAAAATTGATAAATCGGAAACCTATACTGACTGGTGTAGGCGGCCATTAAGCGAACGACAAATTGAATATGCTATAGATGATGTACGTTTGTTATTCCCAGTTTACGAGGACTTGAAAAAAGTTCTTAAAAAACTTAATCGAGAAGAATGGCTTCAAGGAGAATTTATAAGATTAGAAGACCCGAACACCTTTAACTCTTCTAATCTTGAAAAACTATGTATGCGGATCAAGAATATAAGAACCCTAGCTCCAAAAAACTTTGCAATTATATGTGAACTTGCTCAATGGCGTGAAAAAGAAGCTCAAGATAGAGATTGCTTGGCCAAGACTATTGTTAGAGACGAATCACTACTTGAATTAGCACGAAAAGCACCAATAGATATTGAAGGATTGAATTGTATTCGAGGTCTTCACAAAAATGAGATAAAGCGTAGTAATAAAAATATTTTAGCTGCCATTCAAAGAGGGTTGAAGATTCCTCTTGATCAGATTACAAAATTACCTGAATTGGAAATCTATAAGGCCCCTCCCGGTATAGAGGAAATTCTATCTGCTCTTGTTCAAATCAAAGCAGATCAATTAAACATCGAACCTAGTGTTTTGGCTGACAGAAAAAAGGTCAATAATTTTGTTAAGTGCTTTGACCAAAATTTGAGTATTAAAAATCATCCGCTTTTTTCTGGTTGGAGAAAAGAAGCGATTGGCGACCAACTTTACTTGGCTTTGTCAGGGAAAACAGCCTTGGCAATTGGAGAAAATGGCAAGCTGATTGATTTTCCTATTGATTTAAACCTCAATAAATCAACTGAAAAGAATCCCCTTCTTAAGTAAGCTAATCAGCGATAGTTAATCTAACTTTATAAGTAAATATTGAAATTCTTTAAATTCTGGGCCCTGACGTAGGTTTTGTATGTGAGGGTCCGTTTTTAGGATTTGATAGTTTTTAAATCCATTTTCAATTGCTTTCTTTAAGGATTCGATGCCCTTTTGAACATTGCCTAAAAGAGAGTAATAGCATGAAAAATTATAGTGTAAAAGAGGGTGCTTAGGGTTTATTGACTCTAGAGTTTTTAAAGTTTTTAGTGAAAGTTTAAATTTTTCTTTGTTTAGGTATGCAGTGCTTAAATTAACATAAGCTTCTTCAAAACGGTTATTGTGATGTAGTGCCATTTTATAGTTTTTAATGGCTTCTTCCGTATTATTTATTTTTA
This sequence comes from Nitrospinaceae bacterium, assembly GCA_029937635.1. Classification (GTDB taxonomy): domain Bacteria; phylum Nitrospinota; class Nitrospinia; order Nitrospinales; family VA-1; genus Nitromaritima. Next base: position 11,358 of record JAPYPM010000040.1, on the reverse strand, counting down.
AGAATTTGTTTCCTTCATTGTAATGATAAATACCCATTCTTTTTTGAGCCTCAGGACTATTGTGATCTATTTTATCTTCACTATGAGTATGAATGAGCCCTTTATTGATCCCGTCATTTGTAGAGTTTGGTTTTTCTGATTGTTTTAAGTTGAATCCAATTGGATCAGATATAATAAATATAATTAATCCAATAAAAAGTAAGAGAGGCATCAATTTGAGGTATTTTTTTGGAATGTGCATAATTGATATGTTCAAAAAACAATACTTATTAAATATGATTTTTATGGCGTAATGATAAAATTAAAAACACTAAGTTAAAAATTTAATTAACTCATTTACCGAGCCAAGAGGTATTACTTTGTTGATTTTTGCTCCATGCGAGCATAAGTTGTATATTTTTATTTTAGGATTTACTGCAGCTATTTCTTCTATTCCACGTATATAACTATACATTGCTTGGTTTGTAACTACATTGTCCCCAACAATATTTTTAACGTTTACCGTTTTCTGTCGTATGCTGTCTGATTTATGACTTCCTTTGAGACTGAATGCGCTATCTAATTTATCAAGCATCTGCTTATTATTATTTGAAAAACTGGAATAAGTTCTACTGGAGGGAAATGAAAGGTCTTGACCTATTAAAAATATCGGATCACATCCAAATTGAATTAATACGTCTAGCGCGAGACATGAAACAGAACCACCAGACTGAGTGCTTCCCTTAGAATTTATAACAGATTTTTCTTCTGTGAATTGAGAACTTGTTTTTTTAAAGACAACAAATTTTTTACCCATATAGGAGTGCACAACTTTAGTGTTTGCAGATGGAGTAAATATGAGCGTTGTTGAACTGTCTAAATGATCTTGAAAATATTGAAAACTATCTTCTTGAGGATCTAAAGAAAAAACATAGTCAGTGTCAATACCTTCGCGTGATAAAATTGGAAATGCTGTGTCGACGCAAGCTAAAATAAATTTTTTGTTGACCATTTTAAGATATGGAATAATATCGTCTAGAGAGGGGCCTGCGCTGACTAGTAATCCAGGTTTACCCTTGTGTTTAGAGAGTGTGCAATTTATTCCAGAACTTTGACTTACAATTTCTTTATTTAAAATATAATTTTCTTTTTCCATGTCACCTAGGACAGCAGGGAACCTACGTTCCATCAATAAGACTTCTAACGAATTTGTCAACTTGGGGAATGATGAGGGAATGCATTTAAATGAAGGTGAATGGAAAATTACTTCAAAGCTTTTTGTGTTTGTGCTTTGCATTTTCTTCATATATTTTGTGATCTCGGTTGCTACGATTGCTTCATTCAATCCGTAGATAATATGAATCCTTTTATCAAGCAATATTTTTGACTGATTTCTCAAAATCATTGCAGCCTTTAAAAGGTCAGAGTTTAATTCTATAGCTAGAAGAAATCCATCGGGCCCAATTTTTTCTAAGAGAGACTCTATGTGGTACCCAAGGCCAAACCCATATAGGCATACTTGGCTTCCGCTTGTTACTTTTTTAGAAAAGGACCGGCCTTCTTTTACAGGATCGTACATACTGTGTATGAGTATATTATTCAAGCGGACAGTGTTTTCGCCAGAGGGTGTTATTTGTACCTTAATCGATGTGGGTATTGATTCAGTGAAGTGCTTGCTTGATGGGCTATGTTTTTTTAATAGCTCCATGTTGCGTGCAAAAAATTGGTTCATATAGGGTGGTTTTTTAGCTAGTCATGCTTTTCTAATAATTTGAACTAATTTTTGCTCTAGTTTTTTCTCGACTTAAATTTTACCTATGTTATCTCATAAACTCTTGTAATCTAGAAAAAATTGTTTTAAATACTTTACCGTTACTTTTCTCTTAAATTTACAAAACATAATATGCCGAGTGTTCCGCCAGAAAATATTAAGTCACATGTGAGAATCCTTTCTGATGACTTAGCTAATCAAATCGCCGCAGGTGAGGTTGTTGAAAGACCAATGTCTGTAGTCAAGGAGCTTGTAGAAAACTCGATTGATGCAGAGTCTACACGTATTTTAATTGAAATAGAACAGGGTGGGAAAAAACTGATTCGTGTTACAGACAATGGTTGCGGGATGTCATTAGGCGATGCGGAGCTTTCTTTTTTACGTCACGCGACAAGTAAAATTAATAGCTCTTCTGATCTTGAGAAAATAGTTTCTTTGGGTTTTCGAGGGGAGGCACTTCCAAGTATTGCTTCGGTTTCAAAGGTGCGTATGACGACCTCAGCAGACGAGCACCTAGGTGGCGTGGTTGTTTCGATTGATGGTGGTGTTTCTGGTCAGACTAAAGAAACATCTTGTCCTCATGGGACTACTATAGAAGTGTCCCAGTTATTTTATAATACACCTGCTCGAAAAAAATTTTTAAAAGGAGATGGTACGGAATCATCTCATATTATACAAGTTGTGACGCAACATGCATTAGCACACCCTCAAATACATTTCACACTCTTGCATAACGGGAGAAAAGTGATCGATGTTTTGCCAACAGATCAGGCTCTATATAGGATCGCAGAACTATTTGGGGGTGAGCTCGCGAAGGAGCTTGTTCAGGTAGAAACCGAGTATGGGGATTATCATCTTGAAGGGTTTATTTCTAGCCCAGTTTACACACGTTCGTCACGGTCAGCACAGTATTGTTATGTAAATCGCAGGTTTGTAAGAGATAAAGTGATTCTTCATTCTACCCAGCAAGGCTATAGTCACCTTCTACCTAAAGGCCAGCATCCTGCTATTTACCTTTTTTTATCAATGGATCCAAAGCTATTTGATGTGAATGTTCACCCTGCTAAAGCAGAGGTTCGTTTTGCTTTTCAACAGGAGGTCCACCGTTTTGTGAGTGAGGCTGTAAAAGGCGCATTAAGTAGTAGTAAAAAAGTGCCATTGAAAAATATGAATCAAATCGAAAATAAATTTTATCTTTCAGCGCAGTCTAAACAAACAGGTTTTAGCAATAGTCATTTGTCCAGTTACTCTAAAGATCAATCTTCAGCTAGACTGTCTTCGGCGATGAATTTTACTTACAACGATTCTTCTGGGTTTTCAGATAGCCTTGGATCAGTCAACCCCGGTTCATCGCAAATTGAAATTTTTCATGAAAAACCCAGTGCTATTTCGAATCTTATTTATTCTGAATTTGAACCTTTAGGGCAATTAGACCGTTCCTTTATTTTGATGCAGGGAAAACCCGGAATACTAGTGGTTGATCAACATATAGCTCATGAACGTGTGCTTTATGATCGCTTTAAAAACACAGCTAAACATAAAAAAGTTGAAGTTCAAAAATTATTATTTCCGCTAACTTTAGAGTTTTCTCCTATCGAAATAGAATTATTAGTTCGCCACCAGAAGTCTTTGAGTGAGCTTGGATTAGAGTTGGAGTTATTTGGTAAGAATGAGTTCTTGTTGAGGACAGTGCCTGCGATATTAAAAAATAACGATAAGGAAGAAATTATGCGAGAAATCGTTGATATGCTTCCTTCTCAAAAACATGAGGAGGCATTAAACGAAAAATTTGAACAAATACTTATTATGATGTCTTGCCGAAACGCGATAAAAGTGAACACTACTCTTAACTTGGATCAAATAAGAAAGCTGATTTTCGATTTACAGGAAACTGAGATGCCGTATACCTGTCCACATGGTCGTCCTATAGCGCTTTTATACGATATGAATTCGATTTTGAAAAAATTTTTGCGTAAGTAAATTTGTAAAAAAACTACTAAGGTTTTAGAAAACGAATAACCGTCTGCTGATATTTATGGAATTAGTTATAGAAATAGTATTCTTTATGCTCTATTAGGCTTGCTTTTTTGGTATTTATTTTTTTAAAGTTTATCAGTTTGTCAGCAGATTTTTTTCTAAGGTTTTTAAGTTTTTGGCTAATAATCTCAGGATAAGCATAAGCAGGGAATATTTATTTGAGATAAAAATCATTATGCCATTTCCACACCATTTTTTTTGAGGAACTTATATGCTTCGTCAATCCAGAAACGTTCTTTTTCCAATTTATAGTCTGGTAGATCTTTTGATGATCCAACCAGTGATTTCATCTGACTAATTGCTTCATCTTTTTCACCTTTTTTGTCTAGAAGGTTCGCATAGTGATAGACAGCTTTAAAAAAATGAAAGGATTTGATAACTTCCTTATATTTTTTTAAAGCTTTATCTTCGAGTCCACCCAGCCTATAACATTCTGCTTGACCAAAAATAGCATTACCGTAGTCATACTTCTTGTCAATTTTAACTAATTCCTCGAGTGCGTCAGCTGCATCTGAGTAATTCCCCATAGCATGCAATGCTTTGCCTAGACCATAACGTGCCTCGTTTGATTCATTGTCTCGTTTAATTGCCTCCTTAAACTGAGGAATGGCAAGGTCATACTGTTTTTTATCGAGATACGTATGTCCAAGCTTTTCATAGTGGTAGGCTTTGTGGAACTTTCCTATCATTTCTTTAAGCTGAAGAGTTTCATCGGTTTCTAGCTCTCTAGGTTTATTTTTAAGCTTTACGGTATTCAGTATCGATTGACCTGGCACATTACCAGCCTTCGATTTCACAGTAAAATAGTAAGCTACTGCACCTACTGGAAACAGAACTACCATAATAATTATCCATACAAAGTGTTCTTTGCGTTGCATGCAATCTATGCACATCCAAACCATAAATACTAATGCCAATGTAATTAAAATATCCATGAATAAACAACTCGCTTTAAGTGTTTTTTATCAAAAAAACTACATTCCTTTTTTTTTAATAATTTGATTTTTTTCGTTTAGTACGAGAACTTTTGGAGATATATTTTCATTATTTAAATCTATAATACCATAGGCAACAATGATGATGCGATCATTTATCTTTGCAAGATGCGCAGCTGCTCCGTTAATAGAGATAGCAAGTCCTCCTCTTTCTCCTGGGATCGCATAGGTGATAAATCGATTGCCATTATTAATATTAAAAACATGAACTTGCTCATGAGTTCTTATACCAACTTGATCCATTAAATCTTCGTCTATTTCTATACTGCCTTCATAGTCGATCAGGATATCAGTTACTTTCGCCCGATGGAGTTTAGATTTTAACATTATTTGCTGCATTAATTTTTCTCTATAATACGGTTGTCTATAAGACGAGTTGTCCCTACTCGAACGGCTAGAGCAACTAGTACTCTTGAATAAATTTCTGTTTGTTCTTTGAAATTCTCTGGATTACATACGGAAATATAGTCTATCTCTGTTCCTTGCATCTTTTCGACTGTTTCTCGAATTTTGGCGCGAATATTTTCAGCAGAACGCTCACCTTTTGTCACGAGAGTTTGGGCTGATTCAAGTGCCTGAGTCAATGTAAGGGCAGTAAGACGCTCAGATTTTGACAAATTGTCATTTCGTGAACTCATAGCGAGACCATCCTTATCTCTCACAATAGGTTTCCCCACAATAGAAACATCCATGTTTAAATCACGAACCATTGTTCGAACTACTTCGAGTTGTTGCCAGTCTTTTTCTCCAAAATAAGCAATATTTGGGTTTATGATATTAAATAGTTTTATAATAACTGTGGTAACGCCTCTAAAAAAACGAGGACGGCTTATTCCACAAAGATAGTTAGTTTTTTTCTCAACTGTTACAAAACTTTGAAATTCCTCAGGATACAAATCTTTTTGATTTGGGTTGAACATAATATCTACACCAGCGGTTTGTAAAATGAGTTTGTCTGATTGGATGTTCCGTGGATAAGAATCAAAATCCTCCTCAGGACTAAATTGGGTTTGATTTACGAATATGCTGACCACGGTATTGTCACATTCCGCGGTGGAGGTTTTTATTAAGCTAAGGTGTCCTTCATGAAGACAGCCCATAGTTGCTACAAATCCAATTGATTTATTGTTGGAGAGGGCTAATCGGCTCCATTTTTTCATTTTATCAATTGACGTAATAGTTTTCATGTAGATTTTATTATAAGTCTTTACTTTTCAATTGTTTTGTTTTCAGAGTTTAGTTTTTTGATTTTTAAATTATAAGAATGATTGGCATCAGGAAATGTTTCATCACGTACTTCCTGAATATAATTATTTACGGCTTTTTTAGTTTCGTTGGCTAGATTAGTATATTCCTTTACAAATTTTGGAGATGGATCAATGCTCAATCCAAGGAGGTCATGCAACACCAAAACTTGTCCATCGCAATTGACGCCAGCCCCTATACCTATAGTAGGAATCTTTAAAATTTGTGTTATTTCAGCTGCTAGGTCTTCATATATTCCTTCGAGAACGATTGAGAAGACTCCAGCATCTTGGAGTGCAAGGGCATCCTGCTTGACTTTTCGTGCATCCTCAAATGTTTTTCCCCTTACCTGATATTTACCATGACGATTTATTGATTGAGGTGTGATACCAATGTGACCCATGACGGGAATATCTAAATAGGTTAAAGCTTGAACTCGACTAGCTATGTTCGTTCCACCTTCCAATTTTACTGCCTGTGCACCGGCTTCTTGAATAAATCTGCCTGCATTAGTGATGGCCTGCTCATTAGATACTTGGTAGGACATGAAAGGCATATCTGCGACAAGAAGAGAATTGTTACAGCCTCTTCTTACGGCAGAGGTATGCATAATCATTTCATCCATAGTTACTGGAAGTGTTGTGCTGTGACCCATGGCTACCATTGATAATGAATCACCTACTAGTATTATATCAATGTCTGTTGTATCTATCAGTCGAGAAAAACTATAGTCGAAGGCGGTAAGTGCTACTATTTTTTTTAATGAATTTTTTCGTTCCGCAATCATAGGGACAGTTTTTTTATTATGATTCACGACCAATTTCCTTTCATGTCAAATGGAATACAATAAAAAATTTCAAAAAAAATAGACTTTTATTTTGTTAATCACAATAAAAAAGCCCGCCGATGAAAATCGGAGGGCGGATAAAAATTAATGAGCATTGATGTGAGGTTTGCTAACTCATGAGGCCTATTTGAGATCCTCCTGCTTCTCAATCAACTTGCTTCTAAAAATTTAACCGTCCCGGTCCATCAGGATCCAAGCGGATTATAATACTCACGTCCTATTCTATGGCTATTAATCTTTATTATCAATGCCTCAAGGTCACATTTTTTTTCAACAAAATCAATTTCATTTGTATTGATTACTAATAGTGGGGTTTCAGAGTAGTAAAAAAAGAAGTTATTAAAGTTCTTATTGACATTATCTAGGTAGTCTGGATCCATAAAGGCTTCATATTCACGTCCCCTTTTTTCAATGCGAGAACGTAGGACCTCGCTATTAGCCTGAAGAAAAATTACTAGATCTGGTTTTGGAACCTTATTGCTTAAGAGTGAATAAATTTGATCGTATAGCTTAAGCTCTTGATCACTCAAGTTTAGGACGGCAAATAGGCGGTCTCTGTGAAAAAGATAATCAACCAGGGCGACAGAGCTGAAGAGGTTTCTTTGTGTTAAATTCATATACTGGTTGTAGCGGTTTAGTAAAAAAAACATCTGAGTTTGAAAGGCGAAAGAATCTCTGTCTTGATAAAATTTTTCAATGAATGGATTCTCAGCGTCTACTTCTCTAATAATTTGCACATCAAACTGTTTTCCTAAAAGGTCAACTAAGGAGGTTTTCCCTGCTCCAATACAACCTTCAATAGCAATAAACCTTGGTTCCAGAGTATTGCTTGTCATGGCTGTATGTTGCTTAATTTATCTGTAGGAGCGTTTTTCATGAAGTTATGATGTTAAAAAAGATAAGGTAATACATTAAAGAAAAATATAAGATTAAATGCACGTGATGGCATTGTTACGTTTTAATATAATCATACTTGATTTGCAACGGAAACCATTACCCGGGTAGAACTTTTAAAGTATAACTTTAGTGGCTAATTAATGAGTGGTTGAAAATCTCGTTTGAGTTACTAGTGTGTGAAGATTTTTTTTGTAGTTTTTTTAAGTGCTCTAGTACTCTTTTATTGTTTTCAAGCTTGTCCTGCTTTTGAGTATTATTGTTTCTAGTCATTGAATACACTTTTGAACTTATAATAATTTTAATATAAAAGATTTAGAAAGTTTCTTTTTTCGGGAAATATTTTAATGTCGGACGATACTTTATTATTTAATAAAAAAATAATTTTAGGTGTTAGTGGCAGTATTGCAACCTATAAAGCTATAGAGTTACTTCGCCTTTTAGTTAAATTAGGTGCAAGGGTTCATGTAGTAATGAGTGCCAACGCAGTAAAGTTTGTAACACCCTTAACTTTTGAAGCTCTTTCTGGAAATCCCGTTTATCATCAAGTGTTTGATAGCAATTCTTCGATGCTGATGGAGCATATTCGCATTATGGAATCAGCTGACCTCTTGCTTATTGCGCCTGCAACTGCTGGTATTATTGGGAAGATTGCCAATGGAATAGCAGATGATTCATTGTCGAATTCATGTATTTCTTATAATGGCCCAATTGTTATCGCTCCAGCTATGAATGATAATATGTATGCTAATCTTGCAGTAAAAAAGAATATAGAACTAATGAAGGGAAGGGGAGTTGAATTTGTTGAGCCGGTACAAGGTGAACTTGCATGTGGTTCTATAGGGCAAGGAAGGCTTGCAAATCCTTCGACTCTTATAGAAGTTGTAAAAAAAAAATTCAACTATTTGAACGATTTTTGCAGTCTTCGTCTTCTTGTGACTGCGGGGCCCACTCATGAATCTTTGGATCCGGTTCGCTTTATTACGAATCCGTCTTCTGGCAAGATGGGTTACGCTGTGGCATGCGCTGCTAGAGATAGAGGAGCAACCGTCACTTTAATTAGTGGTCCTACAAGTCTCAAGGTTCCCGATGGTGTCCAATTTATTTCGTGTAGAACTGCTAGCGAAATGAATAATCATGTTCTTCAAATGTTTTCTGATTGTGACATTTTGGTGATGTCTGCTGCAGTGGGTGATTTTGCCCCAAAACGGATTGAAAAAGAGAAGATAAAGAAAAAAGCAAATGCTTATTTAGACATTCAATTATTACCAACTGAAGATATTTTGATGAATGTGGCAGCGAAGAAAGTTAGTCAACTTATAGTTGGATTTGCTGCGGAGTCTGAGAATTTAGAACAAAGCGCTTTAGCGAAATTGCAGAATAAAAAACTTGATTTTATAGTTGCGAATGACATAAGTTCTCCTGGGATTGGTTTTCAGTCTGACTCTAACAAGGTAATTATTATAAATAAGTATAAGGATATCAAGAAACTCCCAATCCTTCCAAAAATTGAGATTGCCAATCTATTGCTAGACGATATTAGAAAAAATATCAATTCAGTTTGAAGCTGATTAATTAAGGTATTGTTAGAGTTTGTGTTTTATGCAAATGATTAAGGTATATGTTTTAATGATTTAAAGTTAGCGGTAGAATTAGGGTGAATATTATATTTACTTTTTATTATGTTAATTAGTCGTTTAAAAAAATTTTAACAATATACTGTTTTAACTATAGCTCAGGATTTGACTTTGGAAGTTTAGTAATATGTGATATTATTATTACGTTTAGAACTGTTGAGTTTTAATTGAAGGATTTGATTTTTTTTAGCTTAAAATAAGTTATTTAGATTTTAATTTTTTCTCTGCAGAACTCAGCCTTATTTCAACCGGGAATGGAATTTTAAATGAATTGAGTTTTCTGTCCCGCTCGTTTGTTAGGAGATTTATTGGTATGGCTGTTGGAAAAGTAAAATGGTTTAATGATAGTAAAGGTTATGGTTTTATTGAGTCTGAAGATGGTGAAGATTGTTTTGTTCATTTTTCTGCAATTCAGGGAGATGGTTTTAAGACTCTCAGAGAGGGCCAGGATGTTGAGTTTGAAAAAACAGATGGCCAAAAAGGACCTCAGGCATCTAATGTGATTCCAAAGTAAAGAAAATTGAAAGTAACCGGCAGAGCTATCGCTCTGCCGGTTTTTTTTTGCCTTAAACGTTTATTCCGAAGGATCTGGGTATATGCTTGCGGATCTGGCCTTGCTTTGAGCACAGCGAAAGCCTAGCGTGTTCTTGCGTATTGAAGGTATTGTAGCGTTTCTATAAACCATTTTTACATCATCGGCATTACTTCTCCAATTTCCACCACGAATAACTTTATAGTGTCCCTTTTTGGGGCCTAAGGGGTTCTTTTTTGGTGAAAATAAATAAAATTCGGGTAGATGCCAATCATAAATCCATTCAGAAACGTTACCAGCGAGATCATAAACCTGATAATCTGATTTTCCTGCTCCATATGAACCAACAATGGTGGTTTTTTTGACTTCTTGATTAAAGTTTAGTTTTTTTTTATTTGGGTCTTCATTTCCCCATGGATACTTAATTGAACGCTTTCCTCGAGATGCTTTTTCCCATTCGGCTTCTGTCGGCAAACGTCGACCTTTCCAAATACAATATGATTGTGCTTCTTTCCAGGATACGCCAACTACGGGTTGTTTGAAATTGTTAAAATTAGGATCATTTGCAAAACGAGGCTCTTTAAGCATATTTACTTTTACAAACTTCATATATTCTCCATGAGATACTTCATGAGTATCAATATAAAATGAATCAACTAGAACATTATGAGCTGGGTTTTCAGGGCCAAGGGAGTGTCTATCGATACTAAATAAATCTCCTGGATTTAATTCAATTAAAGATTTATGACTTCCCATTATGTAAACGCCTTTTGTAATAAGGACCATTCCTTTGGGTGCTAGGAGTGCAAGCTCTGAAAATGCTAAGAAAGGAAATAAACAAAATACTGCTGCTAGAAAGGTTGAAACTATTTTCATTTTTTATTTTTCAACTCTGATGACTTTGATTGAGGGAAGATAATACAAATATAGCTTTATTTTATCAAATATTCCTTCACAATATATACTGCAATTATTTTTTAATGGTTCTTTGCGAATATATATCCGAAATAGATATTGGCAGTCATGCATATTTAAAGGTAAAACCTAATGAGTATGATATTCTCTAGGGTCAGTTGTTTTAAATTGATTGTTTGTTAACCTTAGATTTTTTTAAGTAAGGTATTTTTTATGTCTAAACCCAAAAAAGGTCTTTCATCATTTAAGAAGGACTCTCGAAATGAGAAATTATGTCTTAACTGCGGTTTTCCAAACCGTGAATCCGATAGTCATTGCATATATTGTAATAATGCCTTTTTTCGGGAGGGTGATTTCATTTCCTGGGTAAAAAATACTTATTATATTTTTTGTTGGCGCTGGGAAGTAAAGCAACAAAAAAGTCTGATGGAGAGTTCTTCAAAATCCTTAATACCCAATTTAAAGATTTTAGGTTATTTTTTTATTGGAGTTATGCTTAGTATGGC
>JAPYPM010000039.1 GCA_029937635.1 Nitrospinaceae bacterium | reverse complement strand
AAACAGTATACCCACAAACTCTAAAGCCAATCGAATTCATGGAATACAATTTAATTGCAACAGTAAACCCTTAAAATAACACTAAAATGTCGGTTGTTAGCTGAGATCTTTCAACATTTTTGAAAGTTCAAATAAATGCTTCTCCATATCATGGGGAAGGTCTTGGGAGGAAGATAATTTTTGGGTAGGGAAGTAATCAGACAACTGATAATGTTGGTCAAGTCGTACCCAATTTTTCTCATCGGCAGATATTTCATCATCTTTTTGAAGTTTTCCCTGCTTAATATTAGAAACCAACGATTGAGTCAACACATTTCGAAGTACTCTACCCGATCTACGAATCGATACATGCCTATGTAAAATCTTAGGGATTGATCCTTTAGCCATATAAAAAACCTCAATAAGCCTAAATTAACTGGGACGCACTAGGATGGATGATTTCTCAAGTTTTTTCGATAAAGCACTAACAACATAAATGATGATAAAATAAAAATAAAAACCCCGACAAACTGTGAAGTCGAAAGAAGCTGCTCAACTGGAAATCCTCTATCATCTCCTCGGAAATATTCAATCAGAAATCTACCAATTGAATAGAGAATACCATAGGACCAGAGTACCTGCCCATCAAATACTTTTTTCTTACTTAGTATCATTAAAAATATAAAAATAAATAACGCATTTAGCGAAAGATAAATTTGAGTAGGATGCAAAGAAATTTCAAGGGGGGCCAACGATCGAGGGTTTGTAAAAGTTATTCCAAAAATAGCATCGGTTTCTTTACCATAACAACACCCTGCAAAAAGGCATCCCCATCTTCCTATTGATTGCCCGATGGCAATTGAAGGCGCAAGCAGATCTGCTGTTTTCCATACAGGCATATGATGACGGTTTAGATACCATAAGGATACCAAAACGCCTAAAATCAACCCGCCATAAAAAACTAATCCACCTTTCCAAAACTTAAAAATTTCTAAAGGATAAGCCCAAAAATATTTGTATTCAACAACCACATAGAGTAAACGTGCTCCAAGAAGAGCTGAAATCATAATATAAAAACAGAGATCTAAAACCTTTTGCGAGTCAAGTCCTTCCTTCTCGGCTCGCGAGGAAGCGAACAAAATAGCAACCAAAAAGCCAGTTGCCACAAGTAGTCCATATGTAAAAATTTTAAAAAAACCAAATTCAATTAGAATGGGATACATAGGCTATATGGTAATTACAAAACGCTAAATAAAAAGGCTAGAGTTGCTCTGATTTATTCGTTGAGTTTGAAATATCCGTTTTTTCTGGATAACCAAAAAAAAGATCATACATCATAAAGCTAACCCCAATGGTAATACAGGAGTCGGCAATGTTAAATGCAGGCCAATGAAACCCTTTATAAAAAAAATCTAAAAAATCGATCACTTCTTTAAACACAATACGATCGATAAGGTTGCCAACGGCTCCACTAAAAATCAAAATCAGCCCGATTCTTACAGCCTTTTTGTTCTCTGGTGATTGGTGAAAAATTATAAGAATAGCAATAATAGCAATTATTGACGTTACAACAAAAAATAATACCTTATATTTAGATTCGTGACTAGCAAACAACCCAAAAGCCACACCAGGATTTCGGATATGGGTAAGGTTAAAAAGACCCTCAACAACTGAAATCGAATAGTGCCTTGGAATATGGAGAGTAACCCAGAATTTAGTCACTTGATCAAGTATGATCAAAATATTGGAAATTAGAAAGAGCTGTAAATATTTATTTTTCAAAATGAATCACGCCTTTGCAAGTTCTAGATTTTTGATACACCTAAAGCAGATCTTTGTATGTTCTCCCTTATCACTACTATCTTCCTTAAAGTAATTCCAGCAGCGATCGCATTTATCTCCGCTCATACGGCTAACTTCCACTTTCAAACCTTCTATTTTTTCACTAGAGTACACTTTACTCTCACCTTCTAAGTCAGTAACTACCTCAAGAGAAGATACAATAAAAATAAATTTTAAATCCGAATAATTACCACCTAAAACAGAACTAACATTATCCGGTAATATCATCTTTACTTGCGCATCCAACGAATGTCCAATCACCTTTTCGCTACGACACAATTCCAATGCTTTACTTACCTCTCTCTTCAGATCTGTCAACATATTCCATTTACAAATAAACTCGTCATCGACCGAAACATCAATCGAACCTGAGAATGAATTCATATGGACACTTATATCATCTGAATGAGAAAAGTACGACCAAACTTCTTCTGCCGTAAAACTAAGGACAGGAGCCATCAAACGGGTCATCCCAGCCAACAATTCATGTAAAACCGTTTGACCTGATCTACGAGCTAGCGATTTTTTAGGATAGGTGTACAGCCTATCTTTCAGAATATCTAGATAAAAAGCACTAAGGTCGACAACACAAAAATTATAAAAACTATGGTAAAAAACATGGAACTCATAATTTTCAAAAGCTTTTATAATTTTCTCGTTCAACAACCTAAAGCGATAAAGAATATATTTGTCTATTTCTAGAAGATCACCTGCAGGGACCAAATCGGATGTAAGGTCAAAGTCGTGCAAGTTACCTAGAAGATATCGAAAGGTATTTCTGATTTTTCTATAAGCTTCTGTTAAACGCTTTAATATTTCTTGAGAAACACGAATATCTTCTCTGTAATTCTCAGAGGCCACCCAAAGTCTTAAAATTTCTGCACCATATTGATCAATGATTTTTTGTGGAGCAATGACATTCCCAGTAGATTTCGACATCTTCTTTCCCTTACCATCAACAACATACCCATGAGTGAGTGCTGCTTTATAGGGTGCTTGATTTCTCGTGCCGACTGACTCCAACAATGAACTATGGAACCACCCTCGGTGTTGATCACTTCCTTCAAGGTAAAGATCGGCCGGCCAATCTAGGTTCGAATCACTTTCAAGAACAGCCGCGTGACTCACTCCTGAATCAAACCAAACATCCAGAATATCGTTAGTTTTAGAAAATTTCTTTCCCCCGCAAACACAAGTGGTGTCGTCTGGTAACAGTTCTAAAGAATCTTTTTCGAACCAGAAATCGGCCCCATTTTTTTTCACAAGAGCTACAATATGAGAAAATACTTCTGGTGCGCGTAGCATCTCATTACAAGAAATACAGTTAAACAAAGTAATGGGAACACCCCAAGCCCTTTGGCGGGAAATACACCAATCAGGACGATTCTCAACCATGCTAAAAATTCTGTCTTCTCCCCAACGAGGTATCCACTTTATCTCCCTAATAGCATTGAGAGCTTTTTTGCGCAAATCATTGGCTTCCATAGATATAAACCACTGGCTTGTTGCTCGAAATATAATCGGTTGATGGCAACGCCAACAGTGTGGATACGAGTGATTCACCTTACTATCATGAATCAAATACCCGTCTTCTCTGAGTTTTTCAATAATTAATGGGTTCGCTTTTCTTACAAAGAGTCCACCAAATTCTGCAACTTCAGGTTTAAACAAACCTCCATCATCAACCGGGTTATAAGTTTCGAGATTATATTTCTGCCCAACAATATAATCCTCTTGTCCATGACCGGGAGCAGTATGGACACAACCTGTCCCCTGCTCTAACGTTACATGATCACCCAGAACAATACGCGAATCACGATCTATAAATGGATGCCTACAAATGACATCTTCTAATTTTTTTCCCAAGCAACTACCAAGCACCTTATAGTCTTTAATATTCCACTCCAGAACTAACTTCGATAAAAGTTTTTCTGCTACCACGTAAACTTCACTGCCAAACTCGACAGCCGAATACTGGAACTCAGGGTGCAAACATACTGCAAGGTTTGCAGGCAAAGTCCATGGAGTAGTCGTCCATATAACAAAATTAACTTTTGTTGAATCGATTTCACCCAACTCCCTATTCAATCCAGACTTGACCGGAAACTTGACATAAACTGTTGGGGATTGATGATCAGCATATTCTACTTCTGCTTCCGCTAATGCTGTGCGGCAAGAAGTACACCAATGTACCGGCTTCAATCCATTATAAATAGAACCGCTGAGGGCAAACTTTCCCAATTCTTCTACGATAGAAGCCTCGTAGGAATAGGACATAGTCAGATAAGGGTTTTCCCAGTCCGCTAGGATTCCCAAACGCTTAAACTCTTGCGCCTGGATACCAACAAACCTATCTGCATACTCGCGACATAGTTTGCGGATTTCTGATTTTGAGGGAGTCTTCTTTTTTTCTCTCTGTTCTTTTGTTACTTGATGTTCTATAGGAAGGCCATGGCAATCCCATCCAGGAACAAAAGTGGCGTCATATCCTTGCATGGTCATAAAACGAACAATAAAATCTTTGAGAATTTTATTGAGAGCATGCCCCATATGAATATGACCGTTAGCATAAGGCGGACCATCATGAAAAACAAACTTAGGTTTCCCTTTAAGTTTTTCACGAATCAAAGTGTAGAGATTATTCTTTTCCCATTGAGCAAGAATCTCTGGCTCCCTCTTGATCAAATTGGCTTTCATGGGGAAATCTGTCTGTGGTAAGTTTAGCGTTTCTTTATAGTCCATAATCATAAAGGTTAAATAATTTTCATAGCTGTTTTCGCTTCAGATAATGTAGCCTGTGCCACACCTCTAGCTTTTTCCGTTCCCGCACGAAGTATTTCGTATACCTCTTTAGGTTTTGCTGCCACATCTTTTCTCTTTTCCATTTTTGGAAGCATCGATTGTAACAAATTATCTGCTAGTTTCTGTTTACAGTCTCCGCAACCAATCTCCGCTTTCTTACATGCAGAAATAATTTCCTTCTGCATTTCTACAGGAGAGTAGATTTTGTGCATTGGAAACAAATTACAGACATCGGGGTCACCAGGGTCAGTTCGTTTTCCTCGTGCGGGATCAGTAAACATAGTCATAACTTTTTTTGTAATATTTTTTTCTGAATCACTGAGAAAAATAGCATTATTATAACTCTTGCTCATTTTACGCCCATCAATGCCATTTAGTTTTGGGACATCTGAAATCTTAGCTTCAGGTTCGATAAACACTTTTTTCTTATACAACTTATTAAAACGCCGTATAATTTCCCGTGAAAGTTCCAAGTGAGGGACTTGATCAATCCCTACTGGCACAGCATTTGCTTTGTAAAGAACGATGTCGGCAGTTTGCAAAACAGGATATCCCAAAAACCCATAAGAACTCATGTCAATGTTTTTAACTTCATCCTGTTTTTCTTTATAGGCAGGATTGCGCTCAAGCCAAGGCACGGGAACCATCATCGAAAGAATCAGGTGTAATTCAGCATGTTCAGGTATTGCGGACTGCACAAACAAAGTACATTTTTCCGGATCCAGTCCTGAGCTCAACCAGTCAACAGCCACTTCAAAAGAATATTTTTTAATAAGCTGTGGATTTTGATATAAAGTCGTAAGTGAATGTAAGTCAGCGATGAAGAAAAAACAGTCCCAACTACTCTGCATGGTAACCCAGTTTTTCAATGCACCATGGTAGTTTCCGAGATGTAATTGGCCCGAAGGCTGCATACCACTTAAAATTCTTTTACCTAACATATGTGTTTCTTGCTATCCCCTGAGTATAAAAAAAATAAACATGAGCACTTGACTTAATTCAGCAAAGGCATCCTGTGAAAGAAACTGAACCACAAACATAATTGGTTTCCATAAAACGTACCCAATAATTCCTGTATGCGCGAAAAAATCCATCAAAAAGATTCCAATAAGAAGAACAGCCCCAAACCGGTCCAAATCACCTAGTCGAGCAGCAATACCAACAGGGACCAACCCTTTTATTACGCTTGAACCATCTAAAGGAAAAACAGGTAGTAAATTAAAAATTGCTAGCGCCACATTTACGTATACCCCGAAACTCAATAAAGCAAATAAAATCGCATTATCTGAAGGCTCGATAATACGAATAAAGAAACTAAATATCACAGCCAACGTTAAGTTCGACAATGGACCTGCAATAGCAACATACATCATATCTCTTCTAGGTCGCTCAAAATTTCTAGGATCAACTGGCACAGGTTTAGCCCAGCCAAAACCCACAAAACAAAAAAACAGGGTACCCATCAGGTCAAGATGTTTAAAGGGATTAAATGTAAGTCGCCCAAGAAGTTTTGCCGTATTATCACCTAACAAAAATGCTATCTTCCCATGAGAATATTCGTGCACTGTAAGCGAAAAAAATATAACAGGAATCATTAATGTCAATAACTGTGGTTTATTCAAAAATTAACTCCGAGTAATGTAACAATCGGGAAAATAGCTTCTTGTATTAACAGCTTTTTTAGTTTTCTAGACCTTGATTAAAAACGACTACCTATCTACCCTGACGCTAAGGGGATGAGGTGGGAAACAACAAATCGATCAAAAAATATAAACTTTTCACTAAATATATTATCTTAAAAGGATTTAAATTCCTAATTTTATAGGCATATTTTAATGTATTGAACGGGTCTTGGCATATTTTAAGTAGGTATAAAACATCATTGACAGGGCCAAAAAAATACCAAGAAATCCCTCCCTAAAACCTTGTCTAAATAAATAATTTTTCATAAATGCCCAAACCGGTCTAATGTAGAGATGGGTCCAGTCAGCCTTCCAAGCTAACCTTTTTTTTTCCTCTGCGTAAAGAGATGAGTATCGATTTTGGCGCTTTATGTAATCTTCCATCCCGTCAAAAGAATAATGATAAATAGGCTGATTTATGATACCTGCTTTTTCGTCTGGAATTAACCTTTCGTGCACCATAGACTCAGAAAAGGAAACTCGCTCTTTGTCATAAAGCCTAGAGATTAAGTCGGGATACCAACCCGCATAACGCACCCATCTATCAGCAATAAAATTTTTCCTTGGAAATCGATAAAGTGAAAACTCCGGCTGACCAAACAACAACTTTTGAATTTCTGCTGCACATTCAGAAGATATAACCTCATCGGCATCAATATTTAATATCCACCTATTAAATGCCTTTGAAGCGCATAGGTTTTTTTGCAATCCATATCCTAACCAAACTTCTTGAAATACTTTATCAGTAAACTTACGACAAATTTCTACAGTACTATCAGTACTAAAGGTATCAATAATTACAATCTCATCAGCCCATCTAATACTTTTTAAGCAACGCTCAATATTTTTTTCTTCATTTTTGGTGATTATAGTAATTGAAACTTTATTCATAAAAATATCCCTAACAAACAATTAATTCTTTAAACCAAGATCAGACTATCGATGTCACCAAAAACTATTTGACTGATTTACTAAAGCGACCAAATTATAACACTTTATCTATCATTCGACTCTAAGTGATTATTTTTTTTGGCTTTTTGTAAAATATATTAGTATAATCAGGCTTAGCATAAGGTCTCAAATAGTGAATTCTCGGCAATTACTTTTCTGCCAATATGACCAAATGGAAACTATTCTTGTAAATATTATAGAAGTTCTTGAACCCGTCTGGTTTAAGCTTGCAGATCTCTTGAGCCTGAAAGAGATGAGAACTCTATACTCACTTCAACCGATTTTAGCTAAAATTTTATCCGACCCCCTTCTCCTCGGATTAAGTTTAACTCTTATTGGAGTAGTTCCATACACCATAATTAAATTAAAAAAATCCTATTCCTTAAAAGAAAATCGACTGGATGCCTTACTGAGTGAGTTAGCAGAAGAAGATAACGAGGAAGTGAGCACAAGCCAACCTCTGCCTCAAAATCAAAATACAAAAAATTTAAGTTTAGATCAGCCAACTAACGAATCAGATACGAAAGCATATGGGAACGAATTTGAGTCGCCAAGCTTGCAGAAAAAAATAATTGTCTCAGGAGACCTTAATCAAACTTCGAAGGAAATATTTAAGAACCGAAGGATTTCAAATGACGACTTTGGCTGGGAGACCGATGTCGAGGAGTGGGATGAACTTTATGATTATATTTCTAAACCATTCCAAGCAGGTAAACCGAAACAAGAAGATGAATCGGCAACGATCCCTCAAGAATCAAAAAAAACAGCACCCCTCTCCCCAGAAGAATTGAATCAAACACCACAGGAAATATTTAAGAATCGAAGGATTTCAGACGACGATTTTGGTTGGGAGACTGATGTCGAGGAGTGGGATGAACTTTATGATTATATTTCCAAACCTTTCCAAACAGATAAACCGAAAGATGTTTCTTCAAAGAACGAAGTTCTTCCAGAATTGAAAGAAGAACTCCTTACTGAAGTTGCGCAAAAAGAGGAAATAGTCTCCAGTATCAACCAGACAACCGAAATAACAACTGAATCCTCTTTAGGCATTGGCATTGATGAGCTCGCCGAGCAGATCATAGAAGAAACTATTTTAAAAGACGAAACTACTGAGGAACCATCAAATATTAATATCGATCAACTCACCGAGCTCATGGAAGACGAGGAAACATTTATAACGGTTGACCAAAAGGATGAAATAATAGCACCAGAAGAAGAAGTAAATGTAGGCATTAACCAGACAAACGAATCAATAACTGAGCAGTCATCAAACATTGATATCAACGAACTCGCTAAACTCATTGAAGAAGAAAAAAGTGTCCCTGGGGAAAAATCTTTTACAACCAATACTTTAAGCACCTCAGAAACAAAACATTTAGAACCTGATGAGGAATTTTCTGGCACATCGGCACCTCAGTTTTCTGCTTCTTCTCCTGTTCCTCAACGTGTCGAACTCACCCTTGAGGATGTAGTCAAGCCTGCACTTGAATCCAAGCCAGCTTTACAATCAAAAATATCCAATGATTCGTCAGAAACAATTAAAAAATCACCTTCTACTCGCCCATTACTTAACAGCATACTAAATTCTTCAGTTTCAGCAAAAACAGATGCCTTAGTCAGCAGGCTAAAAACATTTCAGGCTGAATTGGAAATTCGATTTCAGTCACTGGAACAAGAATCCGAAACAAAAGTAGAAGCTGCCCCAACCGAAACTCTCCGAAAAAGACAAGGAAGTTATCAACCCGCCAATGTGAGTTATAAAAGCAAACAAAAATCAAGATCAAATAAGGAGTATTTACGTCAACTAGAATCATTTATCTTTATGGCAAGGCAAAAAAGCAAGAACACCGAGCTATAAAACAAAAAATACCTCTATTCCCAAAGATAAAAAATGAAATATAAATGGCAATGGCAACAACAGTGAATATCATTCCAGTAGGTGGAGGCAAAGGTGGCATTGGGAAAAGTGTGATATCCACCAACCTTGCTGTAGGCATAGCGCTTAGCGGTCAAAAGGTTATTCTTATGGATGGTGACTTTGGTGCTTCCAATTTACATGCTTTACTTGGTATTAGCCATCCTCTGTATGGGTTTCAAGATTTATTCTTCAACAACAAAGCTCCAGAATCACTGTTAATAGAAACTGGAATAAGCAACCTCAAGTTTATAAGTAGTGCCGGTGATAATCCCGGTAGCGCAAATATCGATTCAGAACGTGTAAAAAAAATAATATCTTTCATCAAAAAACTTGATGCAGATACTGTTATTCTGGATCTTGGACCAGGAACGAGCTTCAATGTGCTAGATTTTTTTAATATAAGCGCAAAAGGAATCATTATGAGCTCGCCTGAAACAACCTCTGTCATGAAAACTTTCAGTTTTATTCGTTCTGCATTATTCAGACGACTGAGTAAAAAATTAAAAAACCTTTCCACTTTACAAAAGCTGGTGGACTACTCAAAGTTATCAAAGAATGATCTGGAAACCTACACGGTAGCTACACTAAGAGAAAATATTAAGAAAATTGACGAATCTCAAATTAAAAAACTTGATGAAATAGTTAATGAGTTTAAACCAGCAATCATCATAAACCGAGTACGTAATAAAAAAGATTTACTCGCAGGAGAAAACTTGATCAACTTGGCAAAAAAATATCTAGAGGTAGAATTAAACTATACTGGATATATCGTCGAAAGCGACGGGGTTCGAGAGTCAACTGAAGATATGGTTCCATTTCTCATAAAAAATCCACAAAGCAAACCTTCTGAAAACCTTCAGCAAATCATCGGGACATTGACAAACACCGACCTTCACCTGGTCAAGGAAGATGGAAGAATTTATGTTTCAAAACAAGTTCGCCTTAATTCAGGATGGGATGCTTAGCCTCACCTCGTAAATACT
Organism: Nitrospinaceae bacterium; assembly: GCA_029937635.1. GTDB lineage: Bacteria > Nitrospinota > Nitrospinia > Nitrospinales > VA-1 > Nitromaritima. The sequence continues at coordinate 2,748 of JAPYPM010000039.1, read as the reverse complement.
GAAAACCCGCTCTATGACCTTGGCAGTCTTGTTAAAAAAATGATCGAGAAACAACTCCAAAATATTTTACAACTTCGCGAAACGTACCAATCAGAATTATATATTGTGGGTGGTACCCTAAGAGACATTATTTTAGGTCGTCAACAATCCGACTTTGATTTTGCTGTCAAAGGGGCGTCTATTCTAGCCAAACAATATGCTAATACCACAAAATCTGCTCTTGTTCCGTTAGATACTACGCCAGGGCGAGAAACATTCCGCGTTGTCATAAAAAAAAATCTTTATTTTGATTTTTCTGAACTTCAAGGAAACTCTATCGAGGCCGACTTAAGTCGACGTGATTTCTCAATCAATGCCTTGGCAATTTCACTCCCAAACTTTATAAAGGGAACTGAAAAATACATCGACCCTCATAGCGGTCAAAAAGATATTCAAAATAAAGTCATTCGAGTTCTCCCTGGTTCCGCATTCTCAAAAGATCCTTTAAGAATGCTTCGTGCCTTTCGTTTTATGAGTGTTCTAGAATTTAAAATCGAAAGCTCCACGCTAAAACAAATAAAAACTCTACACTCAAAAATCAAACGAGTATCACCTGAAAGAATAAGAAACGAGCTCTACATCTTACTTAGTACTAAAAAAGCTAGCCCCTCAATTCAAGCAATGGATGGAAGTGGATTATTGGAAAGTATCTTCCCCGAACTCTACAAAAATAAAAAGGCACCTTCTTGTATAAGAATACTGAGCCACGTGGAAAACCTTCTCTCCAACTCAAAACAACTAGGTGGAAAGCCTCTCCCTAAAATAAAAAAGTTACTTTTAGAAAAACCACAATTAGTAAGGCTCGGATCCATGCTCTTCCCATTAACCAAAAAATCGTCAATTAAAAAAAATACCAATAAAAAATCGAACCGAAAAACTATAACCAGTAAGATCCTTACCAAACTTCGCGCATCAAATGCAGACATTGATTTTGTTGGAGCCATGATTTCTTGCTCGCACTTTGTTGCCAGCATTGACCTGGCTGTTTCAGAAAGCACGGATAGCCGAATTAAAATATATCAATTAATACTCCTGAATGAACAGGGACTGATTCCTGGATTATTTCTATATCTAGCGAATCGGTCTATTATGCCAAAAGAAAAGGAGTGGCAAACGGACCCCAGTACAATGGCAGTAATAAAAATTTTAAATTTTTATTTTCGCACCTACCTTCCCGCAAAAAGAAAAAATCCTCTATTGAATGGGAATGATTTACAGAGAGAATTAAAAATTAAACCTAACTCTATAATTAAAACTATTCTTTATAAGGTTGAGGAGTCTCGTGTCATAGGAATCATAAATACTCGACCAGAAGCGATTCAATTAGCAAAAAAAATAATCTTAACAATAAAGGATGTTCATTAATGTCGTTTAAATATCAAACTACTGAATGGAATAACAAAAAAGTCATTTTAGGAGAGGGGTCATTGAGCCCAAAGAAACCCATTAATATTTTAATAGGTTTTCACGGTGCAGGATCCACTCCAGAAAATATGCTAATTCATGGAAACAAACTTTCATTAGACAACACCTTTATGCTCTTCCCCGAAGGACCTATCGATGCTGAAGAGGGTCGTTGGAGCTGGTGGTTGGACGGCCCTAAACAAAAAGAATCCGTCAGCCGTTTTTTAAAGTTTTCTTCCAGTATGATAGCTACGGCTCAGGACCATTTAAACAGCCGTTTTGAAAAATCAGAAACTCGTATTTGCCTGTGGGGATTTTCTCAAGGTGGTGCGGCTGCTTTGACATACACTTTATTAGGTAAACACCCGTTACACAGAGTTGCCTCAGTCTGTGGTTTTCTTCCAGAATTTTCTGAGCATGAAAAGATTCCAGACACACCTGTCCCTATTCTTGGAATTTTTGGTACTAATGATGATGTAGTTCCATCATTCCTAGCCGAACATGCCCTCGAAGAAATGAGAAATAAAGGTCACAACCCAACGCTGAGAGAAACCTCTCAGGGTCATGAACTTAGCGCAGAAAACCTTAAAGAATTAGATGATTTTTTTAATTTCTGAGTCTAATTTTAACCACAAGCATATATAAAATAAATACTTTCTCCATTTTCATCCGTGGTAAAACAGTTTAATACGTTTTACAAAGTTGATTATTTATTGACAAATTAAGTGCTTCTGATAAGGTCTAGACTGAAATTTAAATGATTGTTATTCAGTAATAGGGAAGACGGTGTAAAACCGTCGCGGACCCGCCGCTGTAACCGGGGACGAAATCTGCACTAGCCACTGCATTTTATTTTGTGGGAAGGCGCAGAGAGTAGGTCAATCCGGGAGCCAGAAAACCTGACTGAATATATTTCTTAATCTCTTCGGGCCTCGAGAGGTGATGGGTTTTTGTTTGTTCCCCACTACCTAAGGAGTGGGGTTTTTTATTTCCCTCCTTCTTATTTCTGGAATATTTCCATTCCAAAGAATTCCGAGATAAAACTTATTTACTATATCAAAGGAAGTTCTCATGCATTTACATTACCTAGTCCTGTCATTAATTATAACCCTATTTTGCACTTCAACTACATTGGCAAAGGATCTCATGGATCCTGTTATCGTCACAGCAACCAAATTTAAAACTAAAGATACAAAAGCAACCTATGCATCTGAAGTTTATTCTCGAGAAGATATTGAACAGTCGGGTACAAAGTCCCTCTATGACTTTCTTAATCAGAATACCTCAATAGTGACTATGCCATCC
>JAPYPM010000038.1 GCA_029937635.1 Nitrospinaceae bacterium | reverse complement strand
AGCAGGAGCAGTCAAAAAAGAAAATCGAATGGGGAAGTCAAATTCGTTCATATGTACTTCAGCCCTACCGTCTAGTTAAAGATCTTCGGACAAACCATGAAATGGGAAATGTCGATGCAGTTCTAGACGGGGATATTGGCTCTTTCATGGAAGCTTGTTTACTTAGCGCCAAAAATTAATATGCGTTCAAATTTTTTGCCAAAGCTAATCAATGACCCGCTTGGAGACCCAGGGGTTATGGTGGAGTTTCTTTGCCAGCAAAGAGCTTTGCAGTTTGACCTAGGTGATCTATCTTCGATTACAAATAGTGAACTATTAAAGATATCCCACATCTTTATCAGCCACACACATATTGATCACTTTATTGGATTTGATCATTTGCTCAGGGTGATTTTTGGGCGAGGAAAGACGATTCATTTGTATGGTCCAGAAAATTTTATCACTAACGTTGCAGGAAAACTTGCTGGGTTTACCTGGAACTTAGTCGACCGATACAGTGAATTAGTGACTTTTGAGGTTACTGAAGTCCATAGTAGTCACTTAGTAAAGGTAAAATTAAAAGCTATTGACCGGTTTAAACAAAGTGACAAAAGAGAAATCCCTTTTGAAAACGGTATTTTGTTAGATGAAGAAAAATTTACAGTTCGCACAGCAATTTTAGAACACCGTATCCCCTGCCTTGGGTTTTCGTTGGAAGAAAAAAATCATGTCAATATCTGCAAAGACAAACTTAAAAAAAAGCATTACCAGTCAGGCCCTTGGCTTAAAGAACTAAAAAAATATATTTGCGCAGGAAAGTCAGATGAATACATTTTAGAAGTTCCTTCGATGGTAAAAGGAACTCAGAAAAAAACTTTAGGACAGCTAAAACTAGAACTGGTGTTAATTTCTCCCGGTCAGAAAATATCCTATGTTGTCGACACAGTATATAATGAGGCGAACAAGAAGCGTATTATAGATTTAGCGCGAGGGTCAGATATTTTTTATTGTGAATCACCATTTCTCGCTGAAGAAGAGGCTCGAGGGCAGGAACGGTTTCACCTTACTGCTCGTCAAGCTGGTATTATAGCCCGTCAAGCAGAAGTTAAAAAGCTCAATGTTTTTCATTTTTCTGGCAGGCATACCCTCCGAACAGAGCAATTAATTCAGGAGGCAGATGAAGCATTCATGGGTAAATAGATACAAATTGCAAATGAGACTGATAAAGTTAAATATGATGTCAACTCAATAGAATTTTTTTTGGATAACCAATCTATAGGGATTATATTCATAATTGCATTTAGAGATTTTTCTTTTGAAATAAAGTGAAGTTTTAACTCTTTCATCGACCCACAAGTCTTTTTAAAACCCAGTCCCTTAAGGGTTTGAAAATCCGATTTCACTTTTTTGCTGAAGTTGAAATTTCTAAGGAGGGTTAAATGCAGCAAGGTTTCAGTTTGACTGCCATAGCATTTTTCCTCTTTAATGCTTTGATCATTGTTTTCCTTTAAGTTCTTTTCCCATTCCAATTTTATTATATCCGATTATTTTAAAACAAAGCTTACATGTTCTGGATTGAACTTTATTTAATTTTTCAAATGTCTTTATGGTTTGTTACCCCTCTAAGGCTTAATCTTCCTTTAGGTGAGCGCAATGCACTTATTGTGTTGTCGGGTATAGGTATCAAATGTTTTTTGCTATTTATTTTTATTACACTGGGGTTAGAACGATTTATTGTGTTTCCCGTGGTGCTCTCTATTGTAGTTTTCATTTTGTATTACGCGTGGACAAAAAACCGCCCTATAGAAAATGAAGGTTTACCCTTTGAGAAGTCAAATAGATATAGGCTATACAAATTTTCTGGGTTTTGGGTTTTAGCTGTTCTTTTAGTTTTAAGCTTAACGAATGCATACTTTTTCCCAATAACAGGAGCTGATGCGGTTTGGCACCATGTAAAGGGAATGGTGTATGCTTTGTCTTCTGTTGATTTTGAATCCAACCAAATTATCCTCCAGTTTAGACAGTATCCGCCACTGATTGGATTGCTTTATGGTTGGTTAATTTCAGCGGGATTTGAAAGAGTAGCAGTATTTTTTCCAATATTATATTTATGTCTTTTATATATATTTTATTATAGAAGTTATGAGCACGTCAAATGTCGAAGAATAGCAGGTGTAGCGACTCTTATTTTAGGGACAACGCCTTATCTTTGGTGGCACAGTTTTCTACCATTTTTGGATTGGACGGCTGGAGTATTTTATGCAGTGGGACTTCTATACTGGTTTTTATTGATAAAGAATATTTTAGAACCAACTAAAAGTATTACTTCGAAGAGGAAAAGATCACTTGCTGTATTGAGTGGGCTAATGTTTGGATTGGCAAGTTGGACGCGGCCAGAATTTGTTCTTTATTCAGCAGTGCCTATATTTCTCCTTATAGTCGTTATTGATTCTCAGGAAAAATTTATTAATGAAAGAAACCCAATAATAATTAGATTTTCCATAGCGGCTCTTATTTTACCTACGTTATGGTTTGCTGTTCTTTTAAATTTTGAAGGACCATTGGATACTATTTTTAAGCAATTGATAATAGGTTGCGCTGGTTTATGGCTGGGGTTTGGCCTAGCATTATTTCGAATAGTCCATTTTACTCCTAAAAATTCTGTCGTGATTGGTGTTTTTGTAGTTGCAATTTGTTTGATTGGATTATTTATTTTTCTTCCATCAGAGTATTCTCCATGGACTAAATTAGCAGTCCGGTTCTTTCGTTTATTTGCGGTACAATTTTTTTTCGCCGGGACGGTTTTTCTGTTTATTTTTATTTTTACTGAAAAAATACGGCAACGGCCTATAGCAGAAAAAACTCTAGGTACCTTTTTATTATTATTTTTATTGGTACAGTTTTTTGTATACGCGTATTCTGGTCTCAAATGGCCTACTCTTTCAGACTACTTTGATAACACGTTTGTTCATCCTGGGAACTCGATTAACTTATCAGATACGCGGGGAACTATAGCAATTTACCCTGCATTTATATTTTTTATATTTTGTCTTCCTGGAGTTAAGAAAGGAGTTATCTCTGGCAATGTAAAAAGATTTTTGTTGGCGACGGTAGTGATAAATTTAATTATAATTCTATTTGTGTTCGGGGGTCCCAGGGTTAAGTTCATAGTTGATAATTTTGATAAATCGTATGAACAACTTGCAGAAATTTCTGGCCCACCTGATTTACCTAATCAGTTCATAAAAACATATCAGGTAGCCCGCGAACTTAAAAAAAATGTTGCGATGGGACAGTCTTTGTTATTAACGTCTGGGAATAGAGATGGGTCTTTTCGTTCTGTAATGACTCAGGTTCTGTTTTCACAAAACCTAGTCTTTGTAGATGATCCTAATTTCCGTAAATACCTAGAAGAGGATAAACCTCGTCCTTATGTTGTGAGTCAGAATGATGGAGAGGATAAATTATGTAGGGGAATAGAAGCGAAAGCTCTAGGTGAAACCGGGTTTGTTGTATGCAAATTGGATAAATTCCAGTTAGATCTTTTGAAGTGACTACAGAGTTTTTTTTAATACTCGTATGTTAACCAAGTTTATGGTGTGACTAAAGTAAATTATGTTTATTATAAAAAAAGTATGTAAAAGATAATAATCTAATTTTTATGTCTTGGCAAAGCACTACGGTATTGTAAACATAATCTATGAGTGTATGAGAATTACTTTTCAATGTTCTAATCTCAGCGACGCCCCAGCTCTTGCAGACCTCATAAAATCTTACGTCATCAGAGAGAGAAGAATAAATTTTTTGAAAACCAAGAGCCTCTCTTCTATAGCAGCGGTTCACTTTTGAGTCAAAGGTAATACATACAGTTTTTTCATAAAGACCCACTATCTTTCAAAAAAGATGCCCTCTCTTTGGTTTTTAATAAACTTTGGTTGGCTTTCAGCTTAAAGTTTTGATTACAATGCTTGTGAAATAGAAATGCGACCTCCAAATATCATGAATTACTCCAAAATTGTAAACTTTTTATTAAGCGCTACCTTGATCGGTGTTTTCATTTTTCTTATTTATCAATTAGAAATAGATTTTAATGCCATAAGTGAAATGTCTTTTTTGCAATTCTTTTTGTTGTTTACGCTGTCCCTTCTTGCTATTGCCACTAACGGTTCCAAATTAAAAAATATTGTTAGTGTTCTTGGTATTCATTTGAGAGCTCGAGAATGGTTTGGGCTTTCCTCAGTTAGTGCTACTTTGAACAACTTATTCTTTAAAGCGGGTTCTTTGGTAACCTCCAATTATTTAAAACGAAAATACGATTTCCATTATATGTCCTTTGTGGGTTCCCAAGGAGCTGACCAATTAATTCTATTATTCAGTAACGCTATAATTGGGACTATAGTTTGTGGATACATTGTTTACTCTCAGGAGAGCGATATACAATGGATGGTTGCTTGCTATGCTATTCTGGCAGTAGCTTTGTTTGCGTTAATGAACTGCGAGTTTATGGAGGGGAATAATGAATCTCGAATGGCCGATGCTCTCCGTCGAGCGCGGGACTCCCTTGTCCGTATTTTAAAGAACCGACGTCTGCTTTTCGTTTTATGTGGACATAATGTTATCCTAATATTGTTACACTCAATAAGGTTTTACGTCTGTTGTCTAGTCTTTCAATTGGATATTCCATTCATCCACTGTCTTTTGTTCAACACTGCCATGACTTTTCTCTCCGCTGTTCCGCTTCCTCAAAGTGATATCGGCGGGCGAGAGATCGTAGTTGGGCTTATGTCTGAAGCCTTAGGATCAGGCTTTAACGCTGGATTGACGGTCACAGCGGTCGATCGAATTCTTATTTTACTATGGGGTTTTCTTTGTGCTGTCGGATGTAGAATGATTTTCGTTCCTTCTTCGATTTCTCTCTTTGTCTCTAAAATGTATATTAAATTGAAACAGATTTTATTTCCTGGCTCCATCAAATATTGGGAGCAAAGATATACTTCCGGTGTTAGCTCTGGACAGGGTTCATATGGAAGGCTGGCAGCGTTTAAGGCCGAAATCATAAATAATTTTGTCAATGAATATAGGGTCGAGTCAGTTATTGAATTTGGTTGTGGCGATGGCAACCAACTGAAGCTCGCAAACTACCCTACTTATGTTGGATTAGATGTTTCTAAAAAAGCTGTGGAAATATGTAAGGAACAATTTTCTGGTGACGCGAGCAAAAATTTCTTTCTATATGACCCTCACTGTTTTGATGAGTTTTTAAGAAAACATAAGGTGGATTTAGCGCTATCTCTAGACGTGATTTATCACTTGGTTGAAGATGATATTTATAGTCTTCATCTAAAGCATCTTTTTGGTGCTGCCGGGAAGCATGTGATTATTTACGCTAGCGATAAGGATGACTCGGGACGGTATTATGAACAACATGTTCGACATCGAAATTTTACAAAAGATATTGCAGAGCTTTTCCCCAGTTGGGAATTGAGACAAAAAATAAAAAATAGATATCCAATAGAACAAGTTAAAGGTATAACCTCGTTTGCTGATTTTTTTGTGTACGCAACAGACTAGTTTCTTCGCTGCCTTTTCCCTTAGTCCACTCTTTTTATATTCAATTTTTTTAAAGTTAAGTGTTCACGTTCTGGGTTGAGCGTTAATTGACTTTTATCCATTTAGCACTTAGTTTTCTTGAAAGAGAATAAGATATACTTATTGTGTTGTCGGGTTTAGGCATCGCCCTTTTGATCTAAGCTTTTTTGATAGACTATTAGTGTGTCGTTCGCTACGCGGGACCATGAAAAATAGGTAAAAAGATACTCCTTTGCCTTCAGACCAAAAGATTCTCGTTCCTCTTTATTCCATTTTAAAATTTGGTTGATTTGGGTGACCCAAGCGTCAGTATCTTCGGCCGTTACCAGAAAACCTGTTTCTGAAGGTCGAACCGCATCTTGAAGACCTTCTATGCTAGAAGCAACGCAAGGGACACCGTGAGCAGGCCCTTCTAAGGCAACCAAACCAAAACCTTCTGCATCTGTCTTATCTGGGTTGGTAATATTCGGCATGACAAGCATTTCGGATTCACTAATTAACGAAGGAAGCCGATCACCGGTAACATAACCCATGAGGTTTACACGAGGATCTTTTTTTAATATTTCTGCTTCGGTATCGTCCCAACTCTTACCCGCCACGTAAAACTTTACATCGTTAGGTAGAGCGGGTAATACGTTTTTGGAAAACCAAGAAGCACCCTTACGTGGCACTAAACGCCCTAGAAAAAGAATATACCTTTCTTGTTTAAAGGATTTCGTTGAGGGAACGGGAAGATTTTTTTTGGACCTGATACCCAAAGGAATTACAGCAACCTTATGTAATTTTAACTCAGAACATAAGGTTGATGTATAATGGCTATTAGCAAGAAAATAATCCACTAAAGCTTGGCGTTGAATAGCCCAGGAGACAAACTGCGAGTAAAGGATGGATTTCCATCCAGAACGGTTTCCGAAAATTAGATCAAGTCCATGAACCGTAATGATTCTGGTTTTTGAAGGAGCAAACTTAGCATGCCACCAAGCTAGTGAAAAGAGGGCGAAATCTCCGAAATGTACCACATCGAAGTTACGTCGTGTTCTCCATAGAAAAAATAAACTAGAAAATAAGAAGTATATTAATCGTGCTATTCCTGGAGGAGAACCGTCCTTATTTCCTGAAAGAGCCCGTACTGTGAGATCGACGCTATGAGACAGTTCTTCTGACAGTTCCATACTATAGACTTCCATGCCCCCTATAGCAGGGGCCCACTTTCGAGTCAAAAACAATACACGCAGTTTTTTCATAAAGCGCACTACACTTTATCAGTTTAAAAAACTAATCTTTAGATTCGACTTCTTTTTTTTTGACTCTGAGTTGTATATCTTCTAGAAGTTGACGGTTTACGGCTATGAGATCAGCTGCAATTCCCATCATAATAATTTGAAATCCAACAATGAGTGTGATCGCTGATAATATGAGAGATTGAATGTGACCTTCAGTTTGTCCTTGGAAAAAAAAGAAGAGGTACCTGCAACCAATTATAAAACCAACCAAAAATATAATTCCTCCAGAGATAGTGAAAACCTTCAAAGGACGGTACATGGAATAAACTTTGAGCATAGTAACTAGGCTGCGCCGTATATAAACTTGGATGCTAGGAAACAAGCGTGATTCCCTCAATTTTTTATTAGTGCGAACTGGAGTATGTTCAATAGCTAGATTCTTGTTCCCAGCGCTGATTATGGTTTCAACTGTATAGGTAAAGTTGGAGATAACATTCATTTGGAGTGCGGCTTCTTTGCTGTAGGCTCGAAATCCGCTAGTTACATCAGGAATGGTTGTTCCAGAAAGTTGTTGTACAGTCCAACTGCCTAATTTTTGCAAGAGTATTTTAATGGGAGAAAAATGACTGATAGTTTCGACTTGACGATTGCCGATCACGATATCAGCTCTTTTATCGAGAATGGGTTGAATCAGTTTTTTAATATCCCCACCAAAGTATTGGTTGTCAGCGTCGGTGTTTACGATAATGTCGGCTCCAAGCTTAAGGGAATGATTTATCCCAAAGATGAATGCCTTTGCAAGACCTTTGTTATTAGTTAATTTTAGAACGTGATGAGCACCATGTTGTTTTGCAATTTTCACCGTCCTATCAGTGCTACCGTCGTCTATGATCAATATTTCAATGACATCTATTCCATCCAGAGATTTTGGCAAATCCTTCAAAGTTTCTGGAAGGGTTTGCTCTTCGTTTAAGCAGGGAATTTGAATAATAAGTTTCATAGTATAGATTCAGGTAGTTTAATATGTTGATGAATGGTTGGTTAGTTTGTAGATAGTAATCTTATCGGTATTGGCAGAAGAAGGTGAACGAAAAAGATGAATTTGTATGTCGTAGGTGTTATTGACACGCATCGAAGGAGAGTTGAGCTCTATCTTGGAGTAGGAATTTCTTTTGAGAATTTCCCGAAGGTTTTGAGCTGTTTCCGAAGACGAGTTCTCTTTGACGGATTCCCTATAGTCTCCTCGAAGAACAATCCAGTCGGGAGTGTCCTTCGCTTTTATATCATCTCGGTGGATGACTTTCATGCCAGTATAGTAGGCTAAAGATTCAGGCTCATTATCAATATAGCATGACTCTCCTGGCTTTCCATATTCTTTAAAGAAAGTAACTATTTCATCAAGCGGCCCTTTGTACTCGTGACTGATTTCATATATATAATCAAAGTAAACGGACTTGAATTTAATTTCTCGCATTAAGCTGTTAAAAGTATTTTCCAAGTAGGGACTTTTCTGGAACCATTCAGGGTGACCTTTTACTATCTGTTTTAATGGAAAAAAAAGACAAACATGAACCAAGTTGGAGGTAATGAGAACGGTCACTAATAGACTCTGTGCTAAGAGAATTTTTGGAAAAATATTTACGATCAAAATGGCTAAGAGAAGAAAAAATAGAGGAAAGCTAGCACTTATGTATTGTTGAATCGGCATGGCGTGGGGTAGGGCTGTTAGCAACACGGTTAGAATGCAAAGCAAAAGAAGGCTAACTTGTTTGGTGAAAGGCCTAAACTGTCTTAAAAAAAATAAAGGTAACAAAATAAAAGGAAAGATATAATTGTTTACTTGGAACAGAAAGCCTAAAAACCTTTTAATGTAGCCATGCCATGACAGGTCAATTTGTGTGCTCCAGGAAGCGAGGTGTTGGGTAATTTTTGAGAACATAGGAGAGATAAAGATGAACCAGGGAATACAGAAAACTCCAGTGATCCCAGCAGCCCAGGCGGCCCGTTGTCGGTTCTCAGGTAAAGCTTCTTTATAGTAAATAAAAAAATGAATTAATACCCCTGAGATCATTCCTGCAAACTCCACATACATGGTATGAAAAAATATTATAGAAACCACTGTTAGTGGTAATGGGTTCCATTTCTTATTTTTGTATATTTCTATGTAAAAGCTCAGGAGTAGGATTGAGAGCAAAATGGGGAGACCCACATATCGTGCTGTACGAAAATAAATCAAGGCAGGTATGGAGGAGGCAAGTAAAAAGGCGGCCAAGAAAGCAATAAATTGTCGACCTGTGAATTTAAGGGCGAACCGGTATAAAAAAATAACTGAAAGTACACCACATAAGGCGAAAGGTAGCCGCGCAGCGAAAGTGGTTTGGCCAAAAAGAGACAAAGAAAATGCTTGGATATAATACGGAATCCAAGGGCGATAAACAAACAAGCCGTCATGCGAGCTGGCCCATAACAGAGTATAATTAACCCCATCTGAGTGCGTGGGGAAACCGAATTTTAGGATATTTGTGCTAATGAAGGTGTCATTGCCTTCATCTACTTGTAGAAGATTATCACCAAGGCCAATAAAAATCATTGAGGCCGAATAAATAGCTAGTAAAAAAAGGGGAAAATGTTTCAATAGAGAGGGTTTAAGAAGATCCATAGACTAGCTTTTCAATGTAAGGACGGTATGAAAAAAGCTTAAGTGATTTTAGATTATATTCGATAAGTAATAGAATTTAAAATAAATTGCGTAATGATGCTCATGATTCTTCTAGTTTCACAAAAACGAACCATTTTTTCTCCTCATATGCTCTACATTTACTGACTATGGAGACCACTGAAAAAAAATATAAGGGTCAGACAATCCCTTTTAGGGAGGCTAGATTTTTCTTGGGCCAAAAGCCTGACTTAAAAAAAGTCACTCCAGAAATATCAGTAGTTATTTTGGCCTATAGAAGCGGCAAAGGGATCCATAGTTTCATAGAATCTATGATTCAATCTCTGGAAAAAAATGAGCCTGATTGGGAAATTATACTTGTTGCCAATCACTTTGTGGATGATGATGATCCAACACCACGTATTGTGAAGGATATAGCCCAGTATTACCCTCGGATTCACATAGTTTCACGAATTAAAGAAGGTATGATGGGATGGGACATGAAAAGTGGCTTGGAAGCTGCCACGGGACGATTCCTCGTAGTAATAGATGGGGACGGTCAGATGCCCTTCGAGAATGTAATTGATGTTTACAGAAAACTAAAAAATGAAAATCTAGATCTAGCTAAAACGTTTCGAACTCAACGCGGTGATGGTCTCTATCGAAAAACTATTTCCATAGTATATAATATTATTTTTAATATTTTATTTCCAGGTCTCAATAGTAGGGACATTAACTCAAAGCCAAAAATTTTGACTCGAGAGGTTTACGAACAAATGGATCTAAAATCGAATGGTTGGTTTATAGATGCAGAGATTATGATTCAGGCAAAAAAAATGAATCTAAAAATTGGTGAAATTCCTACCGTATTTCACCGAATGAAATTTCGTCCTTCGTTTATTAAGTTTAGGTCTGTTTGGGAGTTTTTTATAAATCTTCTGTGGTACCGTTTTTTTAACAGGCCAATAATATAAAATAGGAGGCGGAGTCCATTGAAAAAAGATTCCATTATCCTTCCCATAAAGGCTTTCCTCAAAAAGTACCCAAGGTTAACGCGTTTTCTCGCTAATTATGTTGATCATTTCTACGAGGATTATTCTGCGTACAAGGTATTTCTTCGAGACAATAAAGATAAGACGTATAAACTAAATTTAGGGTCGGGAGCGGACTCTGTTGCAGATAATTTTTTAAATGTGGATTACTATCATTTAAGAGGGGTTTCTCTACGAGCAGATGTACACGACCTACCATTTCGGGGAAAATCTATCGATGCTGTACAGTGCATGCAGTTAATAGAGCATGTTAAGAGTCCAGAGCGAATGATATCAGCAATTCATGATGCTTTGAAACCGGGAGGGGAAGTTTTTCTAACAGCACCCTTTATGTATCCTTACCATGAAGCCCCCATCGATTTAAATCGATGGACCCAGGAGGGACTTCGGAGCCTTATGAAAGAATTTTCTCCTATCCAGATAGGTGTTCTTGGAGGTCCTACCGCTACTCTTGTTGAAGCTTTTCATGGGTGGTTGTCTATTCTTTTTTCTTTTAATTCAGATAAGTTGTACCAGGCCATTTATCTTCTGTTACTTCCTTTTTTGAAACCATTAAAAATAATTGATAGGGTTCTATTAAATAAGTACAGTAGTTCTCATCGACTAGCAGCTATGATTTATTTTTATGGAACAAAAAGGTAAAGCAGTCGAGAATGAAATCTCCTAGAAAACTAACTAGATCAAAGACCACAAAGAATCTTCTGGTTACAGGAGCTTCCAGCGAAATGGGGAACGCTCTCATTCGACAACTGTTAAATAATTCGGGCTTAAAAGTTAAAGCGATGGTGCACCGATCCCCGGTGAATATTCATGGCTGTGAAATAAGGCCAGGTGATCTAAAAAAAACGGATTCATTGGTCCAGACATTCTCTGGTGTTGATACAGTGGTTCATATAGCAGGGTTGACCAAGAGTACCAGAGAATCAGATTATTTTGAAATTAACGTTAGCGGAACCAAAAATCTCATCGAAGCCTGTTTAGAGAGTGGGGTAAAAAAAATTATATATATCAGTTCTGTGGCTGTGTCTTCAGAAGGAGGGGGCTACGCTTCAAGTAAGCTAGAAGCTGAGCATTTTATCAAGAAATCAGGTCTTAAGTGGGTTATTTTGCGCCCAGCTCAAGTTTATGGTGAAAGAGCGGAAGATTCTATTAATCGTTTGATTCATTGGATTCAAAGATATATTTTTGTACCTGTTATAGGTACGGGAGAGTGTAAGCTCAGCCCAGTTTTTATAGACGATGTGGTATCTGCTATGACTCGAGCTGTTATTAATGAAGAAATTGAGAATAAAACCATAGTTTTAGCAGGTCCAGAGGAGTTAACCTATGATGAGTTCGTTGATCGCGTTGCAGCACATTTTGGTGTAAAAAGATTCAAGTTACACATACCGGCAGGACTTATTGAGCTTGTTTCAGTATTATTATCAAAGGTAGGAATAAATATTTTTTCCCCCGACCAAGTCCCTCGTCTCCTCTTTGATAAATCCTACGGGATAAGCCTTGCAAAGGAAATGCTGAACTATTCTCCCAGATACTTGGAAGATGGTATTAAAAATAAACATTCGCAATAAGGCGAATTTTTTATAGTGAATGGTATAGACCCAAATATTGTTTGATAATTTTCTCCCATCCGTAAAGGCTACGCACTTTTTCCCGTAGAGATTTCCCCATTTTTATACGCAGGCTTTGGTCTGAAAGCTGAGTGATTCGGCTCGCTAATTCTTGGTCGTCCCCATTGAAAAGAAAACCGGTCTCATTGTCTATGATTATTTCTCTGGCAACTCCAACGGGTGTTGAAATAATAGGTAAACCAGCTGCCGCTGCTTCAAGAATCGGTTGCCCAAAATTTTCATAAAGGGAAGGGTACACAAAAATATCTCCCTTGCTATACCAGTTGGATAGTTCATCTTGTGGGATTGATCCAACGAAGGTAACGTGGTCATTAATATTTAATGTTTTGCATAAGTTCTTTAATTCATTCAGGTAACCTGACTTTGACATGCTGGATGTTTTTTCTTCTCCGCCCACCAGTATGAGTTGGTAAGGAATAGATAGTTTTGCAACAGCTTGAAGAAGTATTTCAATCCGCCGGACGCGGGCTATTCTTCCTACAAAAAGAATATTTATCGTGCCATCGTGATTAACCTGTCTATCAACATATTCATCAACATCAATTCCCATAGGAATCACAAACAGTTTATTTTTTTTTATCCCAAACTCGATGGCGTCTTCGTATTCTAGATTTGAAGAGACTACGACAGCATCTGCAACTTTCGCGGAGGTTTTAAAAGTAAATGCGTCGTATAGCTTGTAAGGAAAATGCTGTTTATTAGTGAGGTATTTTTTATACCCAAGAAGCGATCCGTGGGTATTTAAAACTTTTGGCTTTCTTTTTAATTTGGCAAAAAAAAACCACA
>JAPYPM010000037.1 GCA_029937635.1 Nitrospinaceae bacterium | reverse complement strand
GCATAGGACCACGCGTGTTTATTTCCCATCCGACACTTAAAGAAGCAGATCTTATCCAGATAGGAAGCCGCGTCAAGTATCGTACTTTGATCCGATTACCAAAATCTATTCTTCTAGAAGATGCTCTGGTTATTCTTGAAAAAGGACTTAAAGATAAATCTTTGAGTCTGCGTAGCTATAAGGATATGGAATCTTCTATCAACAATACTATTGATCGTATGAGTCAGTACTTGAAAGCATTGGGGATCATTGCTCTTCTTATGGGGGGCATCGGCGTTGCCATGATCATTAGAACTTTTATGGCGCAAAAACTGGACACCATAGCTATATTAAATTGCCTCGGGGCGTCCCCCCGCGTAATCTTAAAAATTTATTTTCTACAGTCATTACTTCTAGGATTTTTAGGGAGTCTCATCGGAGTGCTGCTGGGTTATGGAGTACAGTTTTCATTACCTTCAAAACTTTCCGGTCTAACCAATCTCAACCTTGAACCTGATTTTTATTGGGCCCCTGCCCTCCATTCATTTTCCCTAGGAATGATCACTACAATTTTGTTTTGCACATTACCTTTATTGCGCGCTAGCAAAACCAAACCACTGCGTCTATTTAGACGTAATTTCGAAGAAGAAGAACTCTCGCTTGGAACTTTATGGGAGCGAAGAGCATTCGGCGTCCTCTTTTTTTTTATAATCACTGCTATCGTAATCTGGCAAGCAGGATCAGTCAAACACGGAATTATATTCATCCTTGCCCTAGGAATTTCTGGCCTACTATTGTCAGGTTTTGCGGTTCTTCTGATTAAAGCGTTAAAAAAAATGCCTTCTTCCGTGAAGATGCTACGACATTATGGGCTGACTAATCTTCACCGCCCAAATAACCAAACATGCTCGATTGTCACCTGTCTGGGCATGGGAATCATGCTGGTACTTACAGTCCGGCTAGTACAAATGGACATGATAGCCATGCTAAAAGAAAATAAAGAGATCGATCCACCAAATTATTTTTTTATAGATATTCAATCCGATCAGACCGAGACATTTACCAAAACTCTCGACCTTATCGCTCCTAAAGCCGAGCGTAATCTAACTCCACTCATACGTTCAAAGTTTTATGGAATCGACGGACAGCTTGCTAAAAACTGGTCCTACAAAAATAAGCGTCGAGAAGAATGGTTTATTACCAGGAATTTTGTAACCACCATTAACGACGGAGAAAGTTTGCCAAAGGATAATGTGATTACTGAGGGAGTCTGGTGGAAAAAAGAAGACGCTATGATCCCTCAAATTTCATTAGAAGAGGATGCCGCTAAAAGACTTGGAGCTAAAATCGGATCACAACTCACAATGGATATTCAGGGCATCAAAATAACAGCTCCAGTGACAAGTATTCGCAAAGTAAATTGGCGTAATATGAGAACAAATTTTTATTTGATTTTTTCAACCGGTGCCTTAGAAGGAGCTCCTATAACTTATGTGGCTACGGTGAACGTTCCTATGGAAAAAGAATTAGAATTACAACACGCCATTGTTAATGCGTTACCAAACGTCACTGCTTTATCGACCCGCGATATTGTAGACACAATTGAAGGTATTGTTAATAAATTAAAAACACTGGTTGATTTTATGTCAGCCTTCACGATTATTGCTGGACTAATTATTCTTTCAGGTTCCGTTGCCTCCACTAAATCTAGAAGGTTAAAGGAATCAGCTGTGCTGAAAATTCTAGGTGCTAAACAAAATAAAATTACGGGGATTCTGGGAGTCGAATACGCAACAGTTGGCGTCTTGGCTAGTATTATTGGGGTAGGAATGGCCTCCGGATTGTCCTGGGGAATAATGAAATATCTTGTTAAAGCACCCTGGCATCCCAGGCTTGATGTCATGCTATGGACATTGGGACTTTCGATTGCCCTTACAACGCTTACCGGAATAATTTCGAGTATCGATGTCTTGAAAAACAAACCGTTAAAAACGCTAAGACAGATTGGTGGATAACCTTATTAATTTAACCGTTTCAAACATCAAGGTCTTTTCATCCATTTCGTTATAAATTAAAAACCAATCATTTTTTATGGGAGACATGGTGACATAATGGGGCAACTATATATACTATTAGCACTAGCCATTGGATTGCTGTTGCCAATTCAAGTGGGGATCAACACAGAATTAGCGCAACGTGTATCAAGTCCAATTACTGCCTCATTATTCTCTTTTGCTGTCGGGACAATTGGCCTCATGGTTTGTCTGTTTATTTTCCGGGATCCCTGGCCGGATTTAAACACACTCAACACTATCCCAAAATGGCTTTGGTTAGGTGGATTCATAGGGGCGTTTGCTGTCTTTGGAAGTATTATTTCAGGACCTCAAATAGGACTTCTCTCATTAGTAGTTTTTGTTTTAGCTGGGCAATTACTAGCTTCGCTAATTCTAGATCATTACGGATGGCTCGGATTTCCTGTGCGAGAATTAAGTTTAGGTCGTATTTCAGGCTCTGTTCTCCTTCTGACAGCAGTAATTTTGATCCACAAATATTAAATAAATACTCTGAGTTGTTAAGATTACTCCTTAAAATTAACAATACTTAATGACTAGCAATTAATCGTCTTTTAATTGTCACTTAATATTGGTGCGATATATTGTGTTAACTCCTCCTCCAGTGGAGTCTCTCTAGAACACTTTACTCACTTGGGTTGGAAAGAGGGACTTCACACTTTTAATAAAGAAAGAATGTACTGATACTATATTCGGTTTGGCGGAAAACCCTAAGTTCCTGTTGTGATTCTACCGCTTCGCCTTTGAGGGTAGGAAGTCTTAAGACGATAATTCACTCACATAGTGGGACTGCAGCGGGACTGTGAAAAAAAGAAAAGGCTTGAAGCGCAATGCGCATCAAGCCCTCTCTAAATATGGCGGGGCCGACGGGACTCGAACCCGCGACCTCCGGCGTGACAGGCCGGCATTCTAACCAACTGAACTACGACCCCGCAATAAACTTAATATACTGTCTAGGCAGTATATAATGGATACCCTTTAACGGCACCCTTGCAAATCCACTGTATTCCTATTTTTTCGGTCACAATATCAAAATTTTATTTAAAGACCTAAAACAAATCGATGGTAGGCGGTACAGGGATCGAACCTGTGACCCCCGGCTTGTAAGGCCGGTGCTCTCCCAGCTGAGCTAACCGCCCCTTATCGATTATCTCATCGAGTCGCATCCGAAAACGAAGGGAGGATGGAGTATATAAATGAGCTAAATCTATGTCAAGATTATTAATATTTTTGAACCAGGTAAATTGAGTAAAAATGGTTGTTTTTAAATGATTGACACCAAATCATACTGGCTATAAAATCATAACTAATTGATAGGATTGAACCCCATCCTAAAATAATAGCCATGATTTTTCTAGTATTTAGGATTTAAGATTTGTTGTAAACCGATGTTCCAAGATATACTCGACTCTTTAGAGAATTTTTCGTTAAAAGACTTACATCATTTCAAAGATCGTCTCGATCTATTAATTAAAACAAAAAAATACAAAGAGCAGAGTACTCTAGACAAAAGAATTAGCCATCGTGCCCGTGTAAAGATTTCTGGTACAGCTATGATAGAAAGGGAAAGAGAGTTTTTTGATCTCGCTCACAAAATTAATATTCAAGAAATGTCCATAAATGGACTAGTCTTAACAACCCGTGCGACTGTAATTCAAGATGATATTCTTATAGCTATCTTTCGCATACCATCTAGTGGGGAAAAAAAGATTGTCAACTGTAAGGTAAAGCGAGTAAAAGAAATTCAGTTAAATAGAAATACTGTCTACGAAGTATCTGCCCAGGCAGTTGACAAAAGCGAAGTCAAGGCATACCGGGATATGCTTAAAAAGCGAGGAAAATAAATTATCTTTTTATACAATTTTTGCAACAAAAATAAGTCCCCGCTGTAGTTTCTATACATAAATCTAATCAAAAATTTCCTTCCAAGATGACTACCTCGAATCGTCTCGACCAACTTGTTGAACTTACCGGCAATATCAGCAGCGCATTTACTATCGCTTTATATAAAGCAGACCAAAATAAAAAAACTCTTGCTTTACGCCATTATATTTCTCTAAGTCCTAACTTTAATACTGAAGCAAAAATTAATTTTGGAGAAGGCCTAGTGGGAAAGGTCGCCCATAGCAGAATACCCTTTCTAGAAGAAGACTTCGGAAAAAACCCAGAAGAACTTTGCCTGTACAATAAAAAGGAGAATTTGAAAAGCTTTCTTGCTATGCCTGTAATCCATAAAAACCTTGAAGGTGTACTCGTTATCGACTCAAAAGAAAGCTACAGTTTTCCCGCAAAGCAACAAAAAATAATAGCAGGGCTGGCAAAACAGATGGCTTGGGAACTAAACCAAGAAAAAAAAAGATCCTTGTGCGTCCCTCCAAACGAATTAATTTTTCGCGATCTCGTTTCATACAGCCGATTCATTGCTGAATCACCCAGCAAAAATAAAATGTTAGAAAGACTGTCTAACATACCCTTATCCATACTTACCTATGATGCATATGCAATAATCTTGTTCGATTATAATAAAGTAGGAAAAATTTTAAAATTCAAAGGCTTCAATAAAAGTGCTGCCAATATATCGGTACAATTGGGACAGGGTCTAACCGGATCATGTGCCAAAAAACAGTGCCCCATTCTTCTCAGTAACACAGAAGGAAGGAATAGTGTTATTTTTGGGAAAAACGAAGATAAAGAAGGGTCTTTTTTTTCTCTAATGGCTGCACCTATTTCTTTTAATCATCAACTTTATGGTGTGATGGTATGTGGCTCAAAAACTGCTGGATTCTTTTCTGACCTAAAACTTGATTCCCTGACTCTAATTACTTACTCTGCTGGAATCTCAATCTTCTGCGTGAAGAATAAAGAACAATTGAATTACAACAAAAACATAGATCAAATCGTCGGAGTACCCAATCACCGTTTCTTAACTCAACACTCTGTGGCTCTTGAAAAAGAGTTACTGAAAAATGGAAAATCAGCATGTTTTTTAAGCTTAAAAATTAATAACCTACCGGAACTTTACTCAGCTTTTGGTATTAACCATGGGGATTTACTTCAACGGGGTGTTACATCTACAATTTCAAAAATACTACCCTCTCCAAAATATATTTTTAAATTTTCTGAAAACACCTATATTGTGATTCTTGCAGAGCGAGAATGGTCTGAAGCTCAACTTTTTCAAATGAAACTCGAAAAGGTACTCAACAATACTCCCTTGTTCGTTGAGGGCAAGCCGATGCAAATTTGTGCTGAGCTGGGAATGTCTTATTTCCCTAACAACGGCAAAACTATTTCGCAGTTAATTGGAGCCTCATTGCATAAGGCCTCTTAAAAACTTTTCTCTAAAGCTACAAAAACATTATGATTTTTAAAAAATTAATAGACCGCTTTTCTACTGATATAGCAATGGACCTGGGAACAGCTAATACCTTGATCTATATTAAAGATAAAGGAATTGTGCTTAACGAGCCCTCAGTCGTCGCTGTAAGTTCGAATGGGGAAAAAGTTGAAGCTGTGGGGCATGAAGCAAAGAAAATGTTCGGCCGTACACATACAGGATTAAAAACTATAAGACCTATGAAAGATGGAGTCATAGCAGATTTTAACATTACACAATGCATGATAACCCACTTTATAAAAAAAATTCTCAAAACTAATTGGTTTATAAAGCCACGCATTGTAGTCGGGATTCCCACTTGCATAACTCAAGTAGAAAAAAAAGCAGTAATCGAGGCTGCTTTTATGTCTGGTGTCCGCGAAGTCCATTTAATTGAGGAACCAATGGCTGCTGCAATTGGGTCGAGTATCCCAGTACATAAGGCTGAAGGGAATATGATAATTGATATTGGCGGTGGAACATCAGATATAGCAGTTATCTCTCTTTCTGCCATCGCTTACGGCGAATCTGTTCGGATGGCTGGAGACGCAATCGATGAAGCAATAACTCGTTATATGAGGCTAAACCACAATCTAAACATCGGCATATTCGAAGCAGAGCGGATCAAAACTGTGATAGGAAGCGCCTATCCTTTACTAGAGAAACTAAAGACCCAAGTAAAAGGCCTAAATGTTCAAACCGGAGTACCCACCTCGACTGAGATTTCTGATGAAGAAATTCGTGGAGCCATGCAGGAGCCCATCCTCGTGATCATTTCTATTATCATGAAGGCTTTAGAAAAAACCCCTCCTGAACTTTCAGCAGATATTCACTCTAACGGAATTTATCTTACCGGGGGTGGCGCCCTAATTCGCGGGTTAGACAAACTAATTGAAGAACAAACTTCCCTTAAAGTTTACAAGCCTACCGAACCACTCTTGAGCATAGTCAAAGGAGCCGGAGCAGTGCTTAATGATTACGAAAAAATGAAAGCCGTTTGTATCAACTGATCAAATTAAAGTCTTTAACCAGAATCCATTTAACATATTTATCGAATAATAAAAATTCATTTCATGAGTTCCTTCCGTAGAGTGATATACTAGATCAAATTTTAATCAGCAAACGACCATCAGCTGTAATAAGCTTCGCCTATGAATCGGCCTGAAGTGGCTTTATCGTGTGAAGACTGTGGGAAAAGCGTAGAAACCTTACCCACTTTTACGAGTTTTCGAGGGCAAGAGACCTATCTTTTTCACCCCATAGTTTGTGTGGGTTGTCTTATGGAAACTTGCCAACAACACTCTACTGAATGCGCTAATTGCGGTGAGATTATTCTTCCATATTCCCAAGTCGGGGTATTGAAGGACAATCACGGGAAGAATTTGGTTGTTCACATGACGACGTCCTGTCTAACTGTAGGAGGTGCATTTCACGGTTTTTGGGGCAAGGGTCAATTGTTAAACTTTATGGAAATTGAGGCATGCTAGAACTTAAATTTATAAAACAAAATAGAACAATTAAAGTAGAACCAGGGGAAACCATTCGAAAAGCAGCAATACGAAACAAGTTGAGTATATACCCTCACCTTTTTAAAGTTCTTAATTGTAGAGGTCGTGGGCTTTGCCAAACCTGCGCTGTAGAAATTATTTCAGGCAATGCTGAACCAAGAAACGAAATTGAAAATCAACAGTTAGCTAAAAAACTAAAGAAAAACTCTGAACTCAGACTTGCTTGTCAGGTAAAAGTATCAGACAACATGACTATTAAAACTCACGTTTGATAAGAATCGGATACAAGGTTTTAAAATTGCGCTTTAGCAGACAACCGTAAGCCTTAGTCATCGTTTCATTCAAGTAATCTCGGCATATCAATTAAAAGCCATTCAATTAGATATTCTCACGGTAAGAGTAAAGAGATTGACAATTTATTTTTAAAGTCTGACAATGTATACAAAGCACATTTTAGAAAAAAACCTTGAACAAATTCACAAACATGCTCTGGAAGAATATCCTTCTGAGTGTTGTGGAATCATTGCTGGATTAACTGATAAGACGGATGATGATGTTTTATTCCGCTGTACCAATATTCAGAATAAGCTGCACGAAATGGACCCCAAGACCTACACAAGAGACGCCAAAACAGCTTATAATATTGATCCACAGGAATTGTTTAAAGTATTCAGAGAAATTGAGGCAAAGGGAATGATCCTAAAGACTTTTTACCACTCACATCCTGACCACGAAGCATATTTCTCAGACGAGGATAAAAAAATGGCCTTGTTCGATGATGAGCCTACGTATCCGGAGGCCAAACATCTTGTAGTTTCAGTTTATAATAATATAATAAAAGATGAAGCTTTGTTTGAATGGAGTTCTGAAGCTAAGTCATTTCAACAAATTTTCTAATTGAGTGAATACGATTTATCACTTGAATAAATTGCAGTTTTAAGGAGCAAGTTATGTCACTATTGATCAATGAAGATTGTGTTAATTGTGGAGTATGCGAACCTGAATGCCCTAATGAGGCAATTTCTGAAGGGGATGATATATACGTGATCGATTGGGAAAAATGTACCGAGTGCGTGGGTTGGTATGAAGAGGCCCAATGCGTTGAAGTATGTCCCGTAGACTGTATCCCAAAAGATCCCGAGCATGTTGAAACTCAAGAAGAACTTTTAACAAAGAAAGAAGCTCTTGTTGATGGACAAGGATAATTTAATTGTCCTTGATTTGCATTACAATGTTAAAGGTTAAAGTTATGAAAGATGAGGTTGAGGAAGTTTTAGAGTCAATACGCCCAATGCTTATTAAAGATGGTGGTAACGTAGAACTTGTAGATGTTGATGACGGTGTTGTTAAAGTCCGTCTTGTAGGTGCTTGCGTATCGTGTTCTAGCTCGACTATGACTCTCAAAATGGGCATCGAAAAAGCTTTAAAAAAAGCAATACCTATGGTTCGTTGCGTGGAATCGGTCGAATAATAATTCCTCAGCTTTACGTTCATTGCAAACAATATAAGAAATAAAAGAATTCTCCCCTCCTAAATGTATAAATTTTGGTTACCTGATTTTTTTATAACCTTAATTATTGCGTTAGCCATTACTATCTCCGGTTCTCAAGCCGTAGCTAATGAAGAAACACAACATGTTGCAAGCAACTTTACGCTGAAAAATCTTGAGGGGAAAGAAGTAAGTCTCTCTCAATTCAGAGGTAAATATCTCCTAATTAATTTTTGGGCCACATGGTGCGGTCCATGCAAAATTGAAATGCCGTCGCTGGAAGAATTATATCGAAAATTTAAATCTGATAATTTCGATATGCTTGGAATTTCTAATGACATGTTTGGTGAAAGAGTAGTTCGTCCATATATCAAGGCCACAAAAATCACATTCCCGATGTTACTCGATCAACGAATGATTGTAAGCCGTCAATATGGGATTGTTAGCTTACCTACAACGATACTGATTGATCCCAAAGGAATAATCATCGGAGTTCTTCAGGGAGCTGAAGATTGGTCTGACCCTGAAACATTACTATACTTCAAAGATCTTCTTAAAAAAAGTTAACTTGGGATTTAAGGAAAAATGAAAACTATAATAAAACCTTGTCCCTTAATTTATTATCTCTTGTGTGTAATCACGCTTACTTTTGTATCTAACGTCAGTGCTAATGAACCCAAATTTAATTCTCTGGAAGGAGATGTTGTATACGTACCCGCCGGGTCATTTTTATTCGGAACGAACAAAGTGGATGCGGCTGGAGAAGCTCTTTCTTTGGGCTTACCAAAAGCTTGGTATGTTGACGAAGGACCAGAGCAAAATATTTTCCTTAAAGCCTTCTACATCGATCGCTTTGAGGTGACCAACCGTCGGTATAAAATCTATATTGATGACTTGAATGCTGTTTCACCAAAACACTGGGAGGGAAATAAATTCCCAGATGGTCAGGAAAAATTTCCCGTTATTAACGTTACATGGTATGACGCCTCAAATTTTTGTCAATGGGCTGAAAAACAACTACCTTCTGAAAAACAATGGGAGAAAGCTGCCCGAGGTGAAACAGCTAATGAATACCCCTGGGGAATGGAATTTCATTCGAATTACGCCAACCTATCAACAAAACCTGGAAGCAAAAATTCCCTTTCTCCAGTGGGATCTCATCCAAGGAGTGCAACACCACTTGGTGTTCATGATTTAATTGGAAATGTTTGGGAGTGGGTAGGGGATAACTACTCTCCATATAAGGGAAGTTCTTATCAAAACAAAAATTTTAGTGACAGTCTCAAAGTTTTAAGAGGGCAATCCGCTAAAGACATAGGACATTTCCCTGGGTCCACTTATTTATCTGCCATGAAAATGTTTTCTCGAAGTAGCTATCGAGAATCTTCCTATCCCGATCAAATTGAAATAGACGTTGGGTTTCGCTGCGCAAGCAAAAAGATTCCAAAAGCAATAAAGCTTGCCAACTTATCCAACTCAAATCAGCCAAGTCACTTAAAAAAAACTTCCACAATAGGGAAAACAGTACCAAAACAAAACTCTCTATTGTCAGCTAGCCAAGGACCAATATCGCAATTAAATCCATTTGAAGTAAAATCTAATTTGCCGCCATCAGGCATGCTTGTTTTGATTTTCTTGGCATTTATTGCCGGTGTATTCAGTTTTCTTTCACCATGCACCCTACCTATTTTACCTGCTTATTTTGCTGTCACAGCTCAAGCTGACCGAACACGAATGGGATTTATGTCGATCGCTTTTTTTCTCGGCCTTGCATCTTTATTTGTAGGTATGGGTGCTTCGGCAAGTTTTTTTGGCGGGATTTTACGAGATTATATGTTTTCACTTACAAAAGCTGGTGGTATTGCTGTCGTTGTTTTTGGCGTTATGACTCTTTTTGGAAAAGGCTTTTCTGGAGCAGGTTTTCAAGGGCGCCCTGCATCGACTTTTTTTGGTTTCTTTCTTTTTGGAGCGACCTTTGCTTTAGGGTGGACTCCATGTGTAGGTCCTATTCTTTCAGGTATTCTGATTCTCGCAGCATCGGATAAAACAATTTTTCAAGGAATGACTCTTCTCTTTTTCTATGCAACTGGTTTAGGACTTCCATTAATTTTTATTGCAACTCTGTGTGGCACCCTACCCAAGGATGGATTATTTTGGAAAGTATTACGAGGTAAAGGTTGGAACTTTACCGTGATAGGGCATTCAGTATCTTTACATTCCACTAATATCTTTAGTGGAATACTCTTAATCATTCTTGGGGTCGCCCTAGCGATGGGTTACATAACCTATATAAATAGTCTCATTCCCATTGACATTCAAATATGGTTTAGTGAAATTGAAGAAAAATTTCTTCACCTGTTTACACCAAGTAGATAATTTTTTTAAGAAATTGTTCCTCTATTACCCCCTTCGTTTTTAAAAATAACCTAAAGTATGCTCTATGTTTTCCCGATATTTAGAGATAACTATGATCAAAGGTCTATAGATGAAAAATTACTCATATTTTATGATTTCCATTCTCTTATTTTTTTCGGCTTGCTCGGGTGTCGATTCTCGCGTCAAAAAAACTTATAAAAACTCAGAAACCACAATCACTTTAAAAGATCTGACTTCTTCTGGCCAAGAAATGATATACGCAGGGTCACAGCTAGAGGATGCTCTTGAAAATACGATATCTCGCTCAATGTTTATAATTACCCAAGATGACTCCAAATATATTCTTAAATATAAAGTTTTAAATTACACAAAAGGGAGCCGTCTAGCACGGTTTTCTACATTCGGCATTGCAAAATCGGCTCATGCTAAATTAGAAGTTAAAGCGGCTCTTTATGATGAAGGCGAAAAAGTTGGAGCATGGACTATTGATGCCTGGGTAAAAGGGGGACCTTTGGGAGGTAGCCCAGGAATGTTATTTCAAAAAGTTGCTGATGAAATCATGAATCATCTACGTGGGAACTCCTAAAGTTGCTACTTCGTATTTTTTAACTTCTCCATCGAATCAAACTATTTACAGTCAACCGAACAAGCGCATCTAAATCCAATAAAGTTAAAATACCCTGTCGGCTCCATCTTATTGCGGAAATAAGTTGGCGTAAACTTAATTACAGTATGAGTTTGAGTAAGTCCCCCGCGTATTACCTTATAACGTTTGCTGTCTGCTTCCGAAGTTTTCCCAGACACGAACCAATCTGAAGTCCATTCCCAAACGTTGTGTCCCATTCCGTATATACCATAGGGACTAATCCATTCATCTCTAAGGTCTACAGCCTCGGGAATAAATCCAGAAAACCCATTATTGGGATGTTCGTAGTATTTTTTCCAAGCCCACTTTCTTCCGTCAGAACCACGTGCCGATTTTTCCCATTCCGATTCAGTCGGAAGTCGCCTACCATTCCATATGCAATATTCTTCTGCCTGTTTAAAGGTCACCATTGACGCTGGGAATCGGGCCTTTTTAGGGTGAAAACTATAGTCCCGTTTAAAGCTACTAAACTGTTCACGAGTAACTTCAAATCTATCAATGAGAAATGCCTCTTGATCTACTATTTCCCCTTTTTTAGTGTCAGGGTAGTCTGAGTGTCCCATAATAAAATTGCCTGATGGTATATAAGCCATATCATCTGGGATCATAATACCTTCAGGTATATTTACCTTTATTTGTTCAACCTCATCTTTTCCACATGCAAAAATAAAGTTCAGAGAGAAAGCAACTAGCAGGAAACGTATCATGAAGGTCGTTTGTCGAATGGATGAAACACCTCACCGCCATTTATGGGCAAAGGTTTCTTTTTGAAGTCTAGAGGGTGGTCTATACCAGGCTGAATAGTCCCGTCAACAGAATAAGGTCCGTGATTAGCCCAATAGTTACGTTTCCTTGAATCGGTAAACTCAATGCTTGTGATGTACTTAATATTTTTGTAGCCGTATTTAAACGGAGCAATAAGTCTAAGGGGGAAACCATGCTCTTTGCTTAATGGCTGCCCGTTCATCCGCAATACCATGAGGACGCGTGATCGAACCAACTCTTCAAGAGTAAAGCTTTCGTAATATGAATCCGCCGACTGAAAGTAGACGTATTTCGCAGCCGGATCAGGCTTAACCCTCTCTATCAAATCTAGGAAGCGAAACCCCTCCCACTTTGCAGTAGCTGACCAGCATTCGACGCACTTTAAACGTGAAACCTGAGATTTTTTTTTAAATCCAAAAAAATCTTCATATTGAAACTCCATTGGGTTTTTTATCATTCCACGAACCGAAAGACTCCATTCTCCAACATCAACTCCCATAAATGGATTAGCACTACGGATGAAAAAACCAGGCCGGTCTCGATTCTGAACATACTGTTTAGGAATATTCTTGTCGTTTCGATAGTCAGAAGTTCCAAATACCTTCGTGGGGAGAAATCCTGTCAGAGCGGACAAGGAGAATAGGCTTAAGAAAAATCGCCGATTTATTTTTTGACCTAGGATTTTCATATCACAACTCGCATTTAGGTTT
>JAPYPM010000036.1 GCA_029937635.1 Nitrospinaceae bacterium | reverse complement strand
GATCTAGCATTTAACGATAATGTTGATGCAAATATATTATTTTTAGCCCGTATCCCAAGAATAATTTTAGCAGCACTAACTGGGGCAGCTCTTTCAGTTGCTGGCGCTATTCTCCAATCACTCCTACGAAATGACCTAGCTGCTCCTTTTACTTTAGGTGTCTCAAGTGGAGCTGCACTAGGAGCTGTTATAGCAATAAGTCTAGGGTTGCCTTATTCAATAGCGGGCATCCCAACTGTTCCGATTGCGGCCTTTTTAGGATCTTTGGGTGCGATTAGCCTGGTTTTCTCGTTAGCTAGAACTCGCACTGGAGACTTTCCCACACCTATACTTTTACTTGCAGGAGTAACTGCAAATTTCTTTTTTGCGGCATTAGTTATGTTAATTCATTACCTTTCTGATTTCACACAATCTTTTAGAATCGTTCGTTGGCTAATGGGTGGTCTTGATATCACAAGCTATAAAACTCTTTTATCCATCTCTCCTATGATTTTTATAGGGTTTGCAGTCCTCATGTTTTACGGGAGAGACTTTAACGTTATGAGTACTGGAATTCAATCCGCAATGAGTCGAGGCGTCGAGGTGATCAAAGTACAAAAAATCGGATTTATAATGGCCTCTTTATTAACTGGAGCAGTAGTCTCTTTAAGTGGACCTATCGGATTTGTAGGACTCATTGTACCTCATATCGTTCGCTTAATTGTCGGACCTGATTTAAGAATATTATTACCCGCTTCTATTTTTTTTGGAGCAAGTTTTCTTATTATCTGTGACACGTTAGCAAGAACCCTTATTTCTCCGACAGAAATTCCTGTAGGCATTATTACTGCGATGCTCGGCGGGCCATTTTTTGTGTGGCTATTAAAACGACCCAAGTCGTAAAGAGAGGAAAACTATAATGAAAAAACCAGCAAAGAGTGATCCAAAAAAAAGAAAAGGACTCATCATCGTCAATACGGGAGATGGAAAAGGAAAATCTACAGCAAGTTTTGGATTAGCGCTCCGCGCTGCAGGGAATAAAATGAATGTCTTTATCATGCAGTTTATGAAAGGACCTTGGAAAGCTGGCGAACGGAAGGCACTAAAGGCACTCTCAGAATATATTGAATATGAAGCTATGGGTGATGGGTTCACTTGGGACACAGAAAATACAGACCAAGACAAAAAAACAGCACGAGATGCATTTGAAATCGCTAAAGAAAAATTAATGAGTGATAAATACCAGATGGTCATATTAGATGAAATCAACTACGTCCTTGATTACCAATTTTTTCCACTAGAGGAATTTTTAGAAACTCTACGAAACAAACCAAAAGATGTACATGTGGTTTGTTCAGGTCGTAATGCTAACGAAAAATTAATAGAAATGGCCGATTTAGTCACAGAGATGAAACTTATTAAGCACCCATATGATGACCAGGGAATCCCTGCACAAAAAGGAATAGAATTTTAATGAACAGTTTTACTACAAGGCTGAGCAATAACCGATTGAAGGCAACATTGCTATTTTCAATATTGTTACATGCCGCAGGTTTTTATATTTTATCGGGAGTCTCCTTTAATCTATCATCCAGGTCTCCAAACATAACACCAATTAAAGTCACGGCTCTAATTCAGGAAAAAGGAATTCAATCCGCAAGTATAAAACATGTAACTCAAAGATACTCAATACAATCAAAGCATTTTCCTAAATTTGTTTTCACTAAAATTAAAAAATTTGATTCTACAGAAATAACTCCAACCCATAGCAACAACTCTCCAAAGTATATGCAGAGTCATTTAAAAAAACGAAACCCTAAAACTATTGATCAAATAGGATTAACCTCGAACACTAAATACTCACCTTCTCGAATAAATTCTAAAGAATATTACAGACAAGCGATTTCAACGATATCACCTCAACTTTTAAAAAAAGACTACTACTCACTAAAGAATATAAATTTTTCTTCAACGCCTACTAAAGATACATTAATTACACATAAAGCAAACCTATCCACCGCCATTAAACATTCTAGTAATTCAAGTTTTCCAGCGAACGATATACATAATTCTAGATCTTCATCAATACATAAAACTAATACGCATCAAAAGGTTAAGTTTTCCACTTCTATACGAAAGGTGTCCCACACTGATGGTTTTAGTGAGGAGTCTATTAAATCATCTCAAACGACCACTACGGAAAAAATAGTTTCAACGTTTAAAAATTCATCTTCATTAAATATGGGAGAGTTACGGCAAGGATTTCATAGGAAAATCTGGCAAAGAGTAGCGGAAGCAAAATACTACCCAAGAATGGCACGTAAAAGAGGTTTTGAAGGGGAACCTATAGTAACCTTCACTCTGGGTAGCAAAGGTGAGTTGATTGAATTAAAATTAATCGAGGTTTCAAGCTACAAAATACTTAATGAAGCTGCTTTAGAAACGATTCGACGTGGAACCCCCTACCCCTCAATCCCAGAACCTCTTGGCAAAAATTCTATTTCATTCAATCTCCCTATTTCGTATGTACTGGAGGAATAATGATAAAATTAAAATTTCTTAGACTACTTATTTTTATGTTCTTTAGTTTCTCAGCCTATCCAGTAAAAGGAGAAGTATTGCTGGTAGATAATAATTTCGATGGGAAAATGGATCAATGGCACCACATATCAGATGATAAAAAAATTATCAAAATAGAATATGATCATAATGATGATGGCATAATTGATCAGATCGATATTTACGAAAAAAACAAATCTCCTATTCGTGCTGAAGTAGATAGAAACTACGATGGGAAAATGGATCAATTTCAATATTATCGCATCGATGGATCTCTTGAGAAAATTGAAAAAGACACCCTATTTTCTGGGAAAATAAGTCAAAAAGAATACTTTAAACGTAATGGCTCTATAGCTAGTATTGAGCTAGATAAAAACCAAGATGGGAAAATAGATGGCTGGCAAACATTTAACGATCAAGGGAAAATATTTAGCTCTAACTATGACACTAACTATGACGAAAAAAAAGATCGTTGGGAGATTTTTGATGCAAACGAAATTATTACAGAAGTTAAGTTTGATACCAATAAAGACGGCACACCTGATCAGTTCCAAAAGTTTTATCCCTCAGGAAAGATAAACATAATTAAATTCGATACAAATTCAAACGGACAGATTGATCGTTGGGAATATTACAATGAAGATGAAAAGCTAAATCGAGTAGAGTTGGACCGCAATCATGATGGCAAACCTGATATGATCAAGAAAAAATAATTGGAGCTTTTATGAAACGAAACCAATTTTTGATAATGCTATTAACTATCATACTGTTTTTAGCAAATTCCTGCGCACCAAAACCTACTAAAAAAGTTCCCATAGAATTTAAATCCGGTCAAAAATATTTTCATCGAGTTTGTGCAAATTGTCATGGCGTCGATGCACTTGGTAAAAACACTAGAGCACCAGGGTTTATAGACCTCGAGTATCTACCTGAAAATTTTTCTGATGAAAAGTTTTATCAGCAAATCATTGAGGGTTCAAAAAAAATGCCTTCGCAGCGTAATAAAGTATCCGACCCTGAAATCAAGGAAATCATTAAATATCTACGTTATTCACAAAAAATCGCAGACCTTATAGTAGAAGATGATGACCCAGACAATGAGGATGAGGAATAACTACTCTCGCTAACTTTGAAATCATTGACAGCCATAGCCTTTTTGGATAGATTGATCCGCTGCTAATCTATTTCCCCCATTCATATATCAACTGTTTTAATGGAGTGATTTAATATGTCCGACAAAGAAAATTATATTCAAAATCTATTTGCAAACCGTCTTGGTGGAAATAAATTCGGCAAAGACACAAAAATATATAAATTTGAAAAAATAAAACGCGCTAAACGTGCGGCAATGGAGGAAAACCCTAAAAAGGAACTTTTTGACCTAGGAGTCGGTGAACCAGATGAAATGGCTTTCCCCGGAGTGATTAAAACGCTTCAACTAGAATCCGAAAAACCAGAAAATAGAGGTTATACAGATAATGGGATTCAAGAATTCAAGGATGCCGCTGTAATTTATATGGATAAAGTTTTTGATGTTAAGGGCCTTGACCCTAACAAACATGTAAATCATACAATTGGCGCTAAACCTGGACTCGCTATGTTGCCATCGATCTTCATTAACCCGGGTGATATTACTCTAATGACTGTTCCAGGATACCCTGTCATGGGCACCCACACGCAATACCTAGGAGGAGAAGTTGTTAATTTGCCTCTCACAAAAGAAAATAATTTTTTACCTGATCTCAAATCAATCACCCCAGATATTGCAAAAAAAACTAAGCTTTTATACTTGAACTACCCAAACAACCCTACAGGTGCAAATGCTACTCGTGCATTTTATGAAGAAGCGATTGATTTTGCCAAACAATATGATGTAGTCATAGTCCAGGATGCTGCTTATGGAGCTTTAAACTTTGATGAAAAGCCAACCAGTTTCCTATCCATTCCAGGAGCCATGGATGTGGGTGTAGAGATTCATTCACTCTCCAAGTCATATAATATGACGGGGTGGAGAATTGCTTTTATCGTTGGTAATGAATTAGTCGTTAAAGGGGTCGCTCACGTAAAAGATAATATGGACTCTGGTCAGTTTGCAGCTATTCAAAAAGCAGCAGTCTATGCCCTGGAAAACCCTGATATCACTGAAAAAATTCTTGCAAAATATCGACGCAGATTGGCCACGTTAGTTGAAGCCTTAAACTCTGTCGGGTTTGATGCGACTATGCCAGGTGGGTCATTTTTTCTTTACGTAGAAGCCCCAAAGGGTATAAAGGGCGGACAAAGATTTAAATCTGGGGAGGAATTTTCACAGTACCTGATTAAAGAAATGATGATTTCAACTGTACCATGGGATGACGTTGGAAACTTTACTCGTTTTTCAGTAACTTTTGCTGCTAAGGGTATCGAAGAAGAAATACGCATTATCAATGAAATTAAAAATAGGCTATTAACTGTAAACTTTGAATTTTAACTAGATTTAGATTACTAAAAATTTTAAATTGATTACCGAAGAAAGTAATATCTCTTCATAAAACCGGTTCTATAATTATCAGAAACTAGCCCCTCCTTTAAGAACTATTCAATGCAATGAAACATATAGCCTACATTGCAATAGGGTCAAACATTGGCAACCCACGCGGTAATTGTATAGAGGCAATTCATGAAATATCAAAACATGATTCTATAAAAATCATATCCAAGTCTTCGTTTTATCAAACGTCACCTATTGGTCCTATTCAGCAAGAATGGTTTATTAACTCAGCGATCAAAATTAACACCTCCTTAACTCCTATAAAACTACTTACTAATTTATTAAATATAGAGTCTACTATGGGAAGAGTTAGACAAGAAAAATGGGGACCCCGACTGATTGACTTGGACTTACTATTTTATGATAACCAAATTTTAAACCAGGAAGAAATCACCATACCTCATCCTGAAATTTCAAAACGAAATTTCGTTTTGATACCGCTATGTGAAATAGCAGAAAATCTCCACCATCCTATCTTAAAAAAAACCATAAAAACTCTGCTTAATGAATCAACAGATAACGCTAAAGTGAAAAAATTAAACCCTACTATTTAATTCATCGAGATTAATTATTTCAACTGAAGCTAAAGCCTGAGCCATAAGCTCTTCCCAGGGAAATAACCTCTCATCTGATTCTAAATATTTTATCTTACTACGTGTGGTGGGATGATCAGGCATGAAAACTGAACAACAGTCAGGTTGTGCCTCAATACTTATATCGAATGTGCCTATTTTCTTTGCATCTTTAATTATTTCATGTTTATTCATTCCTATCAAAGGTCGAAAAACACTCATTTGTGTTACACATGATACTGCTGCAAGGTTTTTTAAAGTTTGAGAGGCTACCTGCCCTACTGACTCACCGGTAACCAACGCATGACAATTATTCAATTCAGCTAAAACGTTTGAGATTCGATACATCATCCGACGATATAAAACAACTCGGTTCATATCATGACAATGGTCCCTTATTGCAACTTGTATATCTTGAAATGGGATAACAAATAATTTTCCACCCCCTTGATAACGATTGAGTATATTTGCCAAACGAATAACTTTATCATAGCCACCACGGCCAAGAAAAGTGCGATTGTCAAAAAAAATACTGTGAACACGACAGCCTCGAGTCATTAGTTTGAAGGTCGATACTGGGCTATCAATACCTCCTGATAACAAGCTAAGAACCTGGCCCGAACTACCCACAGGCAATCCCTTGAGTCCAGGTACCCGGTTATCAAAAACTATAGTTTTCTGAGGTCCAATTTCAACTTCAAGAACAAAGTCCGCACGGTTAATATCTACAGAAAGACCTTTACTAGAAAGCGTTTCCATAATCCGAGAACCGACTTCGAAATTAAACTCTTTAGATGTAGAGGGAAATGACTTATTAGAGCGTCTTGTTCTAACACAAAATTTAAGTTGCCCAAGGTCTTGAAGTTTAGTCTGAATCAGACTAATTCCAAGCTTTGCAATTTTATCAAAATCTGGCTCCATTGAGTGTCCAATACTTATAGAAGCTATTCCAGGGACAAAATTTAAATAATCGATACATTTATCGGCATCTGCTAAATTCACGAAACCAAGAATACGTCCATGAATTTTATTAATTTTAATATTTTGAATACCTCTTAATGCGTACCGAATATTTTTGACAAGCTGATTCTCAAAGTGCTTTCTATTTCTACCTTTAAGTCCAATTTCGTCATAACGAATTAAAAGGGTTCTTGTTTCCATCAATTTTTCCTATTCATTCTGAGAAAAGTCGGATATAAATTTTTATACGCTATGGAAAACTCTTCAAGAAAAACATCAATATCATTAATCGTATTATTCCCAGAAAAAGAAATACGCAAACTACACCTCGTTTCCTCTACAGACAGACCAATTCCAAGTAATATCCTCGAAGGTTTTTTTGAACTTGCACTGCAGGCACTTCCTAATCCGACAAAAATACCTTTTGCCTCTAAATGGTGTAAAAGAACTTCACCTTCTACTGGAGGAAAACTGAAGTTTACAATTGAAGGGGATTGTCTTTTATGATCATCATCAACTAGGGAGTTAAAACGAATATTTAGCTCTGGGATGTGGTCACTTAAATCATACAACCCTTGAATCAATCTATTTTTTAAAAATTCATAGTGTTCTTGCATCTCATCAATCCGTTCAGAAGCAATTGATATTGCTTTTGCAATTGCACGTATGAGTGGAACGGGAGGGGTACCAGAACGAACTCCATCCTGTTGGTGACCCCCATGGATAATTGGCGTAATAGACAACTTTGCATCATAGATTAAAAGACCTATGCCTTTCGGCCCGTGAATTTTATGCCCTGACACTGAATATCCAGACAAACCACGCCATATAGTTGAAGAAAGTTTAAAGATACCGACTGCCTGCACTCCATCCATAAACAGTCGAGTATCAGGAGAATTTTCACACAGAGCATCATAAACTGAAACAGGATCATTAACTGTTCCTAACTCATTATTAACATGTGACAGACATAAAAGCTTTGAACGAGTATCGGAGAGCACAGAAATATTTTTCAAATCAAGACGCCCTTGAGTTTGATATTTAAGCATATTAAATGGATCATTCCCAAAAGAACTAAAGTATTCTAACGGCTCTCTAACACTAGGATGTTCTAAGCCAAGATATGCAACTTTTTTATCTGGGAAATAATGTCCTTTAATAAATAAATTATTTGACTCACTGCCCCCACTAGTAAAAATAATTTTATGGGTCGATGGAATATTTAAAGCAATTGCGATATCTTCTTTCGCTCGATCAATTAATTTTTTTGCATCAAGTCCAATAGAATAAATCGTACCAGGATTAGCAAAATCAGAGTCCATAGATTCTTTTAGTACGTCCATTACCTTCGGTGTTATGGGAGTTGTTGCCGCATTATCAAGATAAATCATTATATTACTGTCAAACAGGGTTGAGTATCAGCCTTGATATGGGGGCATAAGATCTTGATCTATATCTAACTGATCTAATATTCTTGCTACGACAAAATCGACAAGATCTTCAAAAGTTTTTTGTCCTGAATAAAATCCAGGAGATGCAGGTAATATATGGGCACCTGCTTCATCAAGGGCTAAAAGATTTTTTAAATGTATGGTACTGAAAGGACTTTCTCTAGGTACAATAATCAATTTACGCTTTTCTTTTAGAATAACATCAGCAGCTCTCTCGACCATTGTTGTTGAAACCCCAGAAGCTATTCGCCCTATAGTTCCCATACTTGCAGGAACCACAATCATCCCATCAGTTCGGAATGAACCACTTGCAATACATGTATTAATCTTAGAGTTTTTATAAAGTGTTACATTTTCACCTGAAAAATAAGACGTCTTTAAATCTAGTTCAAGTTTAAGAAGCTCAACACCACGCTCAGAAAATACCACGTGCAATTCGGAGAGATCTTTAAGAACATCAAACAATCGTTTTGCATAGCAGGCTCCGCTGGCTCCTGTAATTGCAAGTATAAATCGTTTCATTTCATACTCCTATTAACTGATGAATATCTTCACATAATTGAGCGTGAATATCTTCAATTGTTTCACTACTTCTTATTCTTTTTATATGACTCTCATTAAATGAATTAAATATTTTTTGGACCTGATTGAGATAATCCAACTTCTCAAACGAACTGTTGGATTCGCGGGAGCTCTTTATTCTCGATAAGCACTCTTCAGTTGGTGCTTTAAAAATATAAGTTCTATCTGGAGTTGGTGCAAACTTTTCATTTTCACGGAGAATTTCTTTGGGGTCCAGTCCCAGTGCCCCTTGATAAGCAGCTGTCGAATAATAGTATCTATCAAGAAGAACAATCTTATTTAAATTCAAAGCAGGCAATATATTATTTTTGACATCCTCTCGTCTATCTTTAATAAACCAAGAAAGCTCCTCTTCCCGAGTCAGATTTCCTCTGCCAACAGTTAATATCTCCCTTATTTTCTGCCCCCAAATACCATCTGTTGGCTCCCTAAATCGAGCTACTGGAATTTTAATATTTTTTAAATAAGATTCCATTTCCCGACATTGAGTACTTTTCCCCGTGCCATCTATACCCTCAAAAACAATCAACCAACCGCGTCCAGACAAACCTTTCTCCTAGAAATAAAAGTTATAAGGGAGCAATACTACATTATATTTATTAAATTATGTTGGCTTTTTAAAAAAGAGTAAGGTGAGTAAACCTATGTAGTGATGGAGTGGTTTAAGAGTAGGGGGTTTTATAAATAATTGCTTATTTTTCTACTCAAGCTCTGGATTCATAACACCAATCTACCCAGATACCTTGATAAATAGTCTATCCACCTAAAGTGGTTAGATCGAATCGACAAAATCGTTAGTTATTCTTTCCATTTGGCGTTGATTGCCAGTGACCCCATTCTAATACCTCCCATACGAAGGCTCGTTAAAAGATCGAGAGATGGGACAAAAAATATCCCTCGAGAAACTGCTGGATGAGGCACGTCGTCAGCATAATCTGACAGTTTTTGTAAATTCTTACTGAATGTAACAGTGTAGGTAGCTAACTCCAAACCCATTTTATGGGAGAACTTATATTGTGGTATTTCACAAGAGAAGTTGTCCTCCGAAATAAATTTTTGAGTAAGCACAAAGCTGCTTTGCACCGTATCAAGGTTTCCGGAACTATCTAATAACACTTGTTCTTTTTGGCCTGCAATATCAGAATGAGCACCTCCCTCTAAAACTAATTCTTCGATAAGGTTACCACTAGGGCCAAACAGTTCTTTAACTTTATCAGCAAGAATACGGTTAAACTCCTTATTTTTAGAAGAAAAATATAAAAACATATCCCCTTCAGTGGCTGGTACCTCCGTATCATCAATATCTGTTTCATCAAGTGAGTGAAAACCACCACGAACTGGGGCATCGGGTGTAATCAAAATCCACACCATAGGACCAAAACCAACCAAAGCGCTAACTTCACTTCCCTTTAAATTATTTCCGGGCCGATCCTTAAAAAATTCTGACTCTAATTCACTGGCCATTCCAGGAATCTGCGCCCCAATTCGAACCACATTCATGGCAATGAGTGGCAAACTATCAAAATTATATATTTGAATTAGTGAATGTTGTTTTGGAGGCGTTAAAATACCTGATTGAGCTTGCAATGAAAATCTCCCTAGAAAAAAAAATCTAAATAAATATTAGCGGGAATTAGTGATTTATACCTTTAAATATTGGTCGATAACCTCTTCTCCAAGGTTTTCCATTTTATCGGCTGCAACGTTTCGTCCTTTATCAAGAATATAAAACTGCTGGGCAACACGGCGCGCAAAGGGAAGTTTTTGCTCGACCAAAAGTATGGTCATTCCTCTCTCTTGATTAAGGCGAATAATGATATCCCCTATTTCGTGAACGATATTAGGCTGAATGCCTTCCGTAGGTTCATCTAGAATCAATAACTTTGGATCAATCGACAATGCTCTACCAATCGCCAATTGCTGTTGTTGACCTCCAGAAAGGTCTCCTCCACGTCGGCGAAGCATCTGCTTTAATACAGGGAAACTTTCAAATAGAAATTCAGGAATCTCACGCAATCCATCTCCGCGAGCGAGTAGTCCTACTCGAAGATTTTCCTCAACACTTAACTGAGTAAAAATTTCTCTACCTTGAGGAACATAACCAATGCCTTTATGTGCCCTAATTTCGGTAGGCTTTTTAGTAAGATCATAGCCATCATATATTATAGAAGATGATGAAGTTGGCAATAGGCCCATAATAGATTTCAAGAGAGTCGTTTTACCAACACCATTTCTTCCCATCAAACAGGTACAGGACCCAGCCAAAACGTTTAAATCTACATCCCAAAGCGTGTGGCTTTCCCCATAAAATTGATTTAATTTCTCAACCTTTAACAAAACATCAACTCCCCAAGTAAACTTCAACGACCTTTGGATCATTTTGTACGTCTTCCATCGACCCCTCTGCTAACACTCGCCCCTCATGCAAAACCGTAACCCTATTTGCGATAGAGCGAATAAAGTCCATTTCATGCTCAACAACAACCACGGAATGTTTTCCCGCTAATGAACTTAAAAGTTCGGCCGTCTGTTCAGTTTCTTGATGCGTCATCCCCGCAACCGGCTCATCAATTAACAATAGCCTGGGGTCTTGTACTAATAGCATTCCTATTTCCAGCCATTGCGTTTGACCATGAGCTAGCAAACCCGCACGAATATTTTTTTGTTCAACTAAGCCAATCGTCTCCAGAGCACCCTCAATCATTACTTTTTGATCTGCATTTAAACGTTTTAATAGTGACGTCCAAATATCTTTATCAGCGTGAAGGGCTAATTCTAGGTTCTCATAGACCGTGTGATTTTTAAAGACGGTCGGCTTTTG
Source organism: Nitrospinaceae bacterium (assembly GCA_029937635.1). Lineage (GTDB taxonomy): Bacteria > Nitrospinota > Nitrospinia > Nitrospinales > VA-1 > Nitromaritima. The sequence continues at coordinate 1,565 of JAPYPM010000036.1, read as the reverse complement.
AAACTTTCGTCCAATGCCAGCATGTGCAATTTCATACTCCGTCATTTGAGTTAAGTCCATTGATTGACCAAAGAAAACTGTCCCCTCATCTGGACGAGTTTTACCGGTGATCACATCCATCATGGTAGTTTTTCCGGCACCGTTTGGACCTATAATACAACGCAGTTCTCCATCATCAATATAGAGATTAAGATCATTGAGTGCCTTAAACCCATCAAAACTAACCGTGACATTCTCTACATATAAAATACAACCATGCCTTGTATCAACCGAACTCTCATTCGTTTGATTCTCTTCACTAGTCATTCGTTACGTCCCTGTTATTGTTCCTTGGAGTAAAACGATCAAAAATACCAATAAACCCTTTAGGTAAAAATAAAGTTACCACTATGAAAAGAAATCCTAAAAAATAAAGCCAATAGTCTGGAGCTGCAACGGTAAACCAGCTTTTTGCTACATTGACCAAACCTGCTCCAAGTAGTGCCCCGACTAATGTCCCTCTACCACCAACGGCTACCCAAATTGCCATCTCAATAGAGTTTGCAGGTTGCATTTCACTTGGATTGATAATACCCACTTGAGGAACATAAAGCGCACCAGCCAAACCACATAAAAATGCAGAAACCGTCCAAATAAAAAGTTTGTAGTTCAAAGTGTTGTAACCGGAAAACATAACTCGGTTTTCAACATCTCGTATCGCAGTAAGAACTCGACCTAACTTTGATTTCACAATATAACGAGAGAGGACATAACTTAAAAAAAGAACTAACACTGTAATAACAAACAATCCCATTTTTGTAGATGGGTCCTGCAATGAATACCCTAAAATTCTCTTAAAATCGGTAAGTCCATTATTACCTCCAAAACCTGTATTATTACGGAAAAATAAAAGCATTAAAGCATAAGTCATTGCTTGGGTAATGATTGCAAAATAAACTCCCTTTATACGCGAACGAAAAGCGAAGTACCCAAAAATAAATGCAAATACTCCGGGTAGTAAAAAAATAACTAGTAACGTAAAAGAAAAAAAATCAAAACCATACCAGTACCACGGGAGTTCCTTCCAGTCCAGAAACACCATAAAGTCAGGCAGGTCACTTTTATAAACCCCTTCATCACCGATACTCCTCATCAAGTACATTCCCATCGCATAGCCGCCGATTGAAAAGAATACTCCATGACCCAAACTCAAAATTCCTGTATACCCCCAAATCAAGTCAACAGCCAAAGCTACTATGGCATAACACAAATACTTCCCAAGAAGCGGGAACATGTAATCCGGAATATGGAAAAAAGATTCTTCGGAAATAAATATATTTAAAACGGGAAGCAAAAAGATAGCAGCGAACAATAACCCAAAGGTAAGGAACCAACCTCGAAATGAATGTAATTCTAAAATTTGTTTTATCATCTAGTTGTTACTCAGTTGTCGACAGAGCGCCCCTTAAGAGCAAATAAACCTTGCGGTCGTTTTTGAATTAAAACGATAATAAGAACTAGAACTATTATTTTACCTAGCACAGCCCCAGAAATAGGCTCTAAAAATTTATTAACAACCCCTATTC
>JAPYPM010000035.1 GCA_029937635.1 Nitrospinaceae bacterium | reverse complement strand
TGGAATGCGAATAGGCCAGTAGCTCTAATGGCTAGAGCGTCGGACTCCAAATCCGAGGGTTGGGGGTTCGAGTCCCTCCTGGCCTGTGTTGATTTTTTTAATGGGTTTTAAATGGTAGCTAAGGCGATTCAGTTTTTGTTGGAGGTTAGGGGCGAGATTAAGAAGGTTACCTGGCCTTCTAAGAAGGAAGCTATGGGTGGAACAGCGGTGGTTCTGGTGGTGGTGCTTATTATGGCTGTTTTTTTAGGATTGGTTGATGTTCTTTTGTCTAAAATTGTTGAGGCACTTTTGAATGTCTGAGATTGAGGTTGTGGCTGAGGCGGAGGTTGAGGTGAGTAAAAGTTGGTATGTTATTCACACTTATTCTGGTTTTGAACAAAAAGTAAAAACTAGCCTTGAGGAGCAGTTTGGACGTTCTTTGTTTAAAGAAGCTTTGGGGGAGATTGTTATCCCTGTAGAAGACGTTGTTGAAATCCGTAAGGGGAAAAAGAAGATTTCTTCAAAAAAATTTTTCCCTGGGTATGTTTTGATCAGCGTTGATATGTCTCAGGACATTTGGTATATGATTAAGAATACGGCTAAAGTTACGGGTTTTCTTGGTGGTGGAGGTAAGCCTGCTCCTCTGTCAGAAGAGGAAGTGAAGACAATTAAGGGGCAAATAAGTGGCGAATCTTCCCAGCCTCGGCCTAAATTCTCTTTTGAGAAGGGTGAGAGTGTGCGTGTTATAGATGGTCCGTTTATTAATTTTAATGGCACCGTTGATGAGGTTAATCAAGAAAAGGGTAAGGTAAAAGTGATGGTTTCCATTTTTGGTCGTGCAACGCCAGTTGAATTAGAATTTCCTCAGGTCGAATCAGTTTGAGTATATTTTTATGAAGAGAGTAAAGAGGTTAGAAAGGAGCTAAGTGGCAACAAAACAAGCAACGTCTCTTATTAAGTTACAGATTCCTGCTGGTCAAGCGACTCCGTCGCCGCCTGTTGGGCCCGCTTTGGGTCAGCGTGGAGTTAATATAATGGATTTTTGTAAGGCTTTTAATGCAGAAACTAAGGGTAAAGAGGGAATGGTTATACCTGTTGTTATTTCTGTTTATAAAGACAAGACTTTTTCGTTTATTACAAAATCACCACCCGCTTCTATTCTTCTTAAGCAAGCTGCAAGTATTGCGAAAGGCTCATCTAATCCTAGCCGGGAATTTGTGGGTGCCGTTAACGCTGAGCAGGTAAGGGAAATAGCCCGCACTAAAATGGAAGACCTTAATGCTAATACTATCGAGCAGGCAGCGCGTATTATTGAGGGGTCCGCAAAAAGTATGGGAATAAAAGTTGAAAGTTGAATAGATTAGGAGATAGATTAATGGCAAAATTAGGTAAGAGAATGAGGCTTGCTCTCGAAAAAGTAGAGCCTATGAAGGAATATGAGTTGATTGAGGCAGTGAGTTTGGCAAAGGAGACTGCTCGGGCTAAGTTTGACGAGTCGGTAGATGTTGCTGTGCGTTTGGGTGTTGACTCGCGTAAGGCAGACCAAAATATTAGAGGAAGTGTTTTGCTTCCAAAGGGTACGGGTAAAAAGTTTCGTGTATTGGTGTTCGCTAAGGGAGAAAAGGAGGCAGAGGCTAGGGAGGCTGGGGCAGAATTTGTAGGCGGCGAAGATCTAATGAAAAAAATTCAGGATGGATGGCTGGGATTTGATCGTGTTGTGGCTACGCCAGATATGATGGGTTTAGTTGGGAGAATTGGTAAGGTTTTAGGTCCTCGTGGAATGATGCCGAATCCAAAGACAGGAACTGTAACTTTTGCTGTTAAAGAGGCGGTTGAGGAAATACAGGCAGGGAAGGTTGACTTTAGGGTCGATAAGGGCGGGACTGTTCATGCTCTCGTTGGCAAAGCTAGTTTTTCTGTGGAGGCCTTAGCGGAGAACTTTAATGCTCTTATGGAAGAGCTGGTTCGTATGAAACCTTCGTCAAGTAAGGGTAGGTATGTCAGGGCTGTGTCTCTTTCTTCAACCATGGGTGCTGGAATTAGAGTTGCTTTTGCGTCTGCTTGATCTAAGAGGTTCGCAGGTTTTTTTGTTAGGTATTTTTTTTATAGTTTTAGGTTTTAAGTAGGTTACTTAAGTAAATAGTGAGGTTGTTCTGTGGCAAATTCAGTTAAGGTTGAAATGGTTGAAGAGTTGCATGGTATTTTTTCTCGGGCTAAGTCTGCTGTAGTTGCTAACTACCAGGGTATAGACGCCGAGGGGATCACCGCGTTGCGTGTTTATATGAGAAGTCGATCGGTGGATTTTCGTGTTGTAAAAAACACCTTGGCTCGTAGGGCTATAAAAGACACTATCCTTGAGGTTTTGGGTGAAGATTTTAAGGGGCCAGTTTCCATTTTGGTTGGTTTTGATGATGTGGTTGCTCCTGCTAAAGCGCTGGCTGATTTTGTTAAATCGGGTGCCGCTAAGTCTCCAGAAGTTATTTGTGGAGTGATTGAAGGTAAAAAGGTATCTCCGGAGGAAGTGCAAGCTCTTGCGGAATTGCCTACGCGGGAAGAGTTGATTTCGCAGATGTTGTCAGTTTTTCAGGGGCCGACAACTAACTTTGCTGGAGTGTTTTCTTCCTTGTTGCGTAAGCTTGTCGGTACACTTGACGCGGTTCGAGAAAAAAAATAAACATGTTGCGCAGCTTTAACTTTTCTGTGTATTGCATTGAGGTTGGGGGCGGTTCTGGAAATTTATAATTTATTTCAATTTAGTTTGGGAAATTTACTCATCGAAAGGAGGTCGTGATGGCCGTTGCAAAAGAAGATGTTGTCTCCTTTATTGACAATATGACTGTGTTGGAAATGTCGGAGTTCGTTAAAGAATTAGAAGAGAAGTATGGGGTTACCGCTGCTGCGCCAACGGTTGCTGTTGCTGCTGCGCCTGGTGCCGTAGCTGGTGGCGGAGAAGAGAAAACCGAGTTTGATGTTGTTCTTACTGCGGTTGGTGACAAGAAAATTCAGGTGATTAAAGAAGTGCGCGCTATAACAGGTTTAGGTTTAAAAGATGCTAAGGATTTGGTTGAAGGCGCGCCAAAACCGATCAAAGAAGGTGTTAAAAAAGAAGAGGCTGATGAGATTAAGGCTAAAATCGAGACTGCTGGTGGTTCGGTAGAGGTGAAGTAGTTTTTTTTTAAGGTAGTTGGTTTTTTCTTAGTGATCCCTTTAAAATAAGGTCTTAAATAAGTATGTCGAAGATTATTTCCGAGGAGCGTTCTGAGGGAGGTTTGCGGGCTAGGCAGAATTTCGCAAAAATACCTCAAGTGATAGATATTCCAAATTTAATCGAGATTCAAAAAAAATCATTTGAATCTTTTATGCAGCGTACGGTTGCTCATAAGCATCGGGAGCTAAAAGGCTTGGAGGAGGTTTTTCATGATGTTTTCCCGATTTCTGATATTAATATCACCGCCCAGATTGAGTATGTGGGGATTGAGGTGGGGGCTTGGGAATGTGCTTGTGGGGACTATGCTGAATTGGGTGGTCCTGGTGAAATTTGCGATAAATGTGGTCAGGAAGTTATTTATAAAGAAAAGCACCCACTTAGCGAATGTAGACAGAAGGGCCTAACGTACTCGGATCCTTTGAGGATGGTAGTGCGATTGGTGTTATTTGATCGAGAGTCTGTTGATGTTAACGCTAAAATGATAGAGGGTTTGCTGGGCAAATATATTGTAGAGGATCTTAAGAGTCCTGCGACGGGGAAAGTGCTATTTCCTGCCCGTACTGAGATTACTCCTGAGGTAATTAAGGTAATTAGAGAGCAGAAAGTTGCTCAAATAGTGAGCAATGTTGTTCGGGAGGTTAAAGAGCAAAAGATATTTTTGGGCGAAATGCCAATGATGAGTTCTAATGGAACGTTTATGATAAATGGTGTTGAGCGAGTTGTTGTTAGTCAGATGCATCGTTCCCCGGGGGCATTTTTTTCGCACGATAAAGGTAAGTCTCATGCGAGTGGAAAAATTCTTTATTCAGCTAGGATTATCCCAGACCGTGGTTCTTGGATTGACTTCGAATTTGATATTAAAGATATCCTTCATGTGAAAATTGATCGACGAAGAAAACTTCCTGCGACAATCCTTTTGCAAGCTTTTGGGATGGATGTAAAGGAAATTCTTGAAACATTTTATGAAATTGAAACGATTAGTATCTCTGGTAAAAATAAACAAGTTTTTATTTCGAGTAAGAGTTTATTGGTGGGGCATAAGGTCTTAGAGGATATTGTTGATCCTAAAACAGATGAAATTATTATAAAGGCGAATAAGAAAGTTGTTCCTCCTGTTATGCGGAAGTTGAGCCGTATGGAGAAGTCTGTGAAGGTTGAAATAGATTCAGAAAATTTGATAGGTAGTTATTTGTTTGATGAAATTATTGATGAAGGGACGGGAGAAGTATTTGCAGAAACAAATCAAGTTATAACGGAAGAGCTTTTAGCTTTTATTTTTAAAAATGGAATAAAAAATATTACAATTCTTCGCGTCGACGAAGAATTGCTTGATACTGTTATAAGGGATACGGTGGCAGTCGCTAAAGTTGATAACCAGATAGACGCGATAAGGGAAATATATAAGCGTCTCCGTCCAGGGGACCCTCCAACGCCTGAAATAGCAAAGTCGTTATTTTGGAATCTGTTTTTCAACCCTAAGAGGTATAATCTTTCTGTTGTGGGTCGTATGAAGCTTAACCAGAAGTTTGGGCTTGATATCCCGATCGAGAATCGACTGTTGACTATAGAAGATCTGAAAGAGGTGATGAAATTTCTGGTTGGCTTGAGGAATGGAGTTAGTTCAATAGATGATATTGATCATTTGGGAAACCGACGAGTAAGAGCTGTGGGTGAGTCACTTGAAAACCAATTTCGAGTGGGGCTTGTTAGAATGGAAAGAGCGATCGTAGAGCGTATGACCATTCAAGATTTAGATGTTTCAATGCCGCACGATCTTGTTAATTCAAAGCCTGTTATTGCGGTAATGAAAGAGTTTTTTGGAAGTAGTCAGCTGTCTCAATTTATGGATCAAACTAATCCTCTGTCTGAGGTGACTCATAAACGTAGACTGAGTGCGCTCGGTCCTGGTGGTTTGACGCGAGAGCGGGCTGGATTTGAGGTGAGGGATGTGCATCCAACTCACTATGGACGTGTATGTCCTATCGAAACCCCAGAGGGGCCTAATATTGGTCTTATTGCATCACTAAGCACCTATGCAAGGGTTAATGAGTATGGTTTTGTTGAAACTCCTTATAGGAAGGTTGAAAATGGATCGGCTTTAGATGATGTGGAGTTTCATACAGCAATGGTCGAAGACAAGTATGTCATTGCGCAGGCGAATGTATCTCTGGATGAGAATAACAAGTTTCGTGATCAGGTTGTGTCCGCGCGTCAGGGAGGTGATTTTATTTTGTCTCCAAGTAATAAAGTTAACTACATGGATATTTCGCCAAAGCAGCTTATTAGTGTTGCTGCTTCATTAATTCCTTTTTTAGAGAACGACGATGCGAATCGGGCGTTAATGGGTTCTAATATGCAACGGCAAGCAGTTCCATTGGTTCAACCGAAAGCTCCTTTTGTTGGGACGGGTATGGAGGCAATTGTAGCAAGGGATTCTGGGGCTGTTATTGTTGCAGAAAATGCTGGAGAAGTTATTAGTGCTGACTCAACGCGGATTGTTGTTCGAAATAATGTTAAGAAAACATCTAATGAAAAAATAGAAGGTGGAGATTATCTAGATTCGGCAGTTAGTATCTACACCTTGGCTAAATTTCAAAGGTCGAACCAGAATACCTGTGTCAATCAAAAGCCTCTGGTGTCATCTGGGCAAAAAATTAAAAAAGGTGAGGTGATAGCTGACGGCCCATCTACTGAGTTGGGGGAGCTTGCTTTGGGACGTAATGTGTTGGTTGCGTTTATGCCTTGGAATGGTTACAACTTTGAGGATGCGATAATTGTAAGTGAAAAGCTCGTTAAAGAGGATGTTTATACATCTATTCATATTGAAGAGTATACTGTTGAGGCGCGAGATACTAAGCAGGGTAGGGAGGAAATCACTAGAGATATATCAAATGTTGGAGAGGACGCGCTCAAAGACCTTGATGAAAGTGGGATTATTCGCGTGGGAGCATCGATTAAACCGGGCGATATTCTAGTGGGTAAAATTACACCAAAGGGTGAAACTCAGTTGAGCCCTGAGGAAAAGCTTCTTAAGGCAATTTTTGGAGAAAAGGCAGGAGATGTCCGCGATACTTCTTTGAGGGTTCCGCCGGGTATCCGTGGAACTGTGATTGATGTAAAGGTTTTTTCTCGAAAAGGCATGGATAAAGACTCTCGAGCTATTCTGATTGAAGAGGAGGAGTCTGCTCGGGTTCTAAAAGACTTTGAGGATGAAATTGAGATTATTAAAAGTGAAACAGCGAAACGAATGCGCTCTCTTTTGTCTGGAGGGATAATAAGTAAGTCGTTAAAAGTGGGACGGCGGGAATTTAAGAAGGGTGAGGTTCTTGATGGTGTTTTGCTTGAGAATTTAAGTATTAAGGATCTGGCGCAGCTTCCTGTTAAGAGTGTTGGCTTGAAAGAGCTTCAGGGATTGGAGGAAGGTAGTAAAAAGCGTGTGGCTGCTCTAAAGGCTCAGCTGAAGGATAAGGCTGAGCAACTACAAAAGGGGGATGATTTAGCGCCTGGTGTGCTTAAATTGGTAAAAGTATTTTTGGCTATGAAGCGTAAGTTGCAGGTTGGTGATAAGATGGCCGGCCGGCATGGGAATAAGGGTGTTGTTTCGAATATTGTACCTGAAGAAGACATGCCGTATATGGAGGATGGAACTACTGTTGAAATTATACTAAATCCTCTAGGTGTCCCGTCTCGGATGAATGTAGGACAGATTTTAGAGACTAATTTGGGGATGGCTGCGAAAGCAGTTGGTAGGCATATGGCGACACCTGTTTTTGATGGAGCAAAAGAGGAAGATGTACGTGAGTTGCTTCATGGAACAAAGTATTCTCCTACAGGCGAAGAGCGGCTTACTGACGGTCGTACGGGGAAATTATTCCGTCAAAAGGTAATGGTTGGTTATATATATATATTAAAACTTCATCACTTGGTAGATGATAAAATCCACGCTCGCTCGACAGGGCCATACTCTCTCGTGACTCAGCAGCCATTGGGTGGAAAGGCGCAATTCGGCGGGCAGAGGCTTGGCGAAATGGAAGTATGGGCGCTGGAGGCTTATGGTGCTGCTTACACTCTTCAGGAAATGTTGACTGTAAAGTCTGATGATTTAGAAGGGCGCAAGCGTATGTATGAGGCTATTGTTAAAGGAGGAACTACAGCTGAGCCTAGTCTTCCAGAGTCTTTTAATGTCTTGGTTAAGGAGTTGCAGAGTTTAGCCATAGATGTTGAGCTTGTTGAATCTTTAAAATAAATTACATCGCTCGGTTTGATTTGGTCTGATTGCTGGTTGAGCCGTTTGATTTTTAGCTTTAAATAACTGTTTAGAAGGAGATAACCTTAGTGGATAGTTTTACTTTATTTGATAAGCCAAAGAGCCCAGTCTCTTTTAGTGCAATGAGAGTCCGTCTAGCCTCTCCAGAAAAAATCCGTTCGTGGTCATACGGAGAAGTAAAGAAACCTGAGACTATAAATTATCGAACCTTTAAGCCAGAACGAGATGGGCTGTTTTGCGCTAAAATATTTGGGCCGGTTAAGGACTGGGAGTGTAATTGTGGGAAGTATAAACGCATGAAGCACAAAGGTGTTGTTTGCGAAAAATGCGGTGTCGAGGTTATTCTTTCTAAGGTGCGTCGTGAGAGGATGGGGCATATAGAATTAGCTAGTCCGGTTGCTCATATATGGTTTTTTAAAGGGCTCCCTAGTCGGATGGGGCACTTATTGGATATTACCCTCAAGAACCTTGAGCGGATCATTTACTTTGAAAATTACGTCGTTATAGACCCAGGTGATTCAGATTTTAAAGCTGGTGAGCTTCTTGATGAGGAGCAGATCCGCGAAGTGGAGCTTGAATTTCCTGATACTTTTAAGGCGATGATTGGGGCTGAGGCTATTGATGAATTGTTGAAATCTATAGACCTTGACGCTGAATCAATTCGCCTTAAAGAGGAGAATCTTACTACAAAATCTATAATGAATAAACGTAAGATTGCCAAGCGGTTAAAGATCATAGAGGCTTTCCGTAAGTCAGGTAACAGGCCTGACTGGATGATACTTAAGGTGGTTCCTGTTATTCCGCCGGAATTAAGGCCATTGGTTCCACTGGATGGTGGTCGGTTTGCGACGTCGGATTTAAATGATCTCTATCGTAGGGTTATTAATCGAAATAATAGATTAAAACGACTGCAGGAATTGAAAGCCCCTCAAATTATTATTCGTAACGAAAAGCGAATGTTGCAAGAGGCGGTTGCTGCTTTATTTGACAATGGTCGAAGAGGTAGAACTCTTCGAGGTACAAACAAAAGACCATTAAAGTCACTTAGTGACATGTTGAAGGGTAAACAAGGTAGATTCCGTCAGAACTTATTGGGAAAGCGAGTCGATTATTCAGGTCGATCTGTTATTGTTGTTGGCCCGCATCTTCAATTTCACCAGTGTGGTTTGCCAAAAAAAATGGCTTTAGAATTATTTAAACCGTTTATTTTTAATAAGTTGGAAGAAAAAGGGTATGCTACAACGATCAAGACCGCAAAAAAAATGGTGGAGCAGGAGCGGTCAGAAGTTTGGGAGGTTCTTGAGGAGGTAGTTAAAGGCCATCCAATTTTCTTAAACCGTGCACCTACTTTACATCGTTTGGGTTTTCAGGCATTTGAGCCAATTCTTATAGAAGGAAAGGCTATTCAGGTTCACCCGCTTGTGTGTACTGCCTTTAATGCCGACTTTGATGGGGATCAGATGGCAGTTCATGTGCCGCTATCAATGGAAGCCCGGGTAGAAGCTAAGTTGCTTATGTTGTCCTCTAATAATGTTCTTTCTCCTTCTAATGCTAGGCCTATTGCTGTTCCTTCTCAGGATATGGTGCTGGGATGTTACTATATGACTAAGGTTCGTGGAGGTGTGCAGGGAGAGGGGAAAGTGTTTTCTGGATTAAAGGAAGTTCTTTCAGCGTACAATGCTGACGAATTAGATTTGCAGGCTCAGATTTTGGTTCGAATGAAGGGGAAAATTGTTCAGACGACAACAGGTCGCGTTATACTCGGTGAGGTTTTGCCAGAGAGGGTAGGATTTTCTTTGGTGAACCAGTTGATGGATAAAAAAGCCCTTTCTGAGTTAATTGGGCAGTCTTTTCTGCTGGCGGGCAGTGAAAAAACAGTTACTCTTTTGGATGCAATTAAATCCCTAGGGTTTAAATATGCGACGGAAGCGGGGCTTACTGTCTCGATTGACCATATGCGTATTCCGAAAACTAAGGTAGCTATGGTTGATAAAACTAATGAAGAGGTTCTTAAGGTTTACAAGCAATATCGAGATGGACTTATTACTAATGGCGAACGTTACAATAAGGTAATTGATATCTGGGCGCATGTTACCGAGAAAGTTTCTGAGGAGATGTTTAATGAGTTGGCAGAAGAAGATAAAAAAATTGGAAGAGGTGAAATTCAGGGGGATTTTAATTCCATTTTTATTATGGCTGATTCTGGTGCTCGTGGTAGTGTTCAGCAGCTTCGGCAGTTAGCTGGAATGCGCGGGTTAATGGCTAAGCCGTCAGGGGAAATAATTGAAACCCCTATTACTGCAAATTTTCGTGAGGGTTTGTCGGTTCTTCAGTATTTTATTTCAACTCATGGGGCTCGTAAAGGTCTCGCAGATACTGCGCTAAAAACAGCCAACTCTGGATATCTGACTAGGCGACTTGTCGATGTGGCTCAGGACATAATTATTCAAGAGGATGACTGTGGGACTCTTAAGGGTGTGACTGTGACTTCTCTAGTGGATGCTGGGGAAATTATTCAGCCTCTAGGTGAGCGTATCCTTGGGCGGACCACTTTAGAGGATGTTGTGGATCCTTTTGATGCCAAGGTGTTAGTTGAGGCCAATGCTTTAATAGATGAAAATATTGTAAATTCTATTGAAAACTCGGGTATTGCGTCTATTAAAATAAGGTCTAACCTTACCTGTGAGTCGAAACAGGGATTGTGTGTTAAGTGTTACGGGCGCAATATGTCGACTTTAAAATGGGTGGAGATTGGTGAACCGATAGGGGTTATTGCTGCTCAATCTATTGGTGAGCCGGGGACTCAGTTAACAATGCGGACTTTTCATATTGGTGGAACTGCTAGTCGTGTAGTTGAGCAAACCACCCTGCAGGCAAAAAAAACGGGTGTGGTTAAATATACTGGATTGCGTACCGTTAAAAACCAGCGCAATGAAAATATTGTAATGAATCGTAATGGAGCAATTATTATTCAAGATGAGGGTGGTCGAGAGATAGAAAAATATGCCATCGTTTATGCCGCAAACCTCAAAGTGAGCGATGGGCAGGAGGTTCAATCTGGTCAAACCCTTGTGGAGTGGGATCCTTATACTGACTCTATTCTTACAGAAGTAGAGGGGAAAGTTGCGTTTGGGGATATTGTAGAGGGTGTGACGATGAAGGAAGATTTTGATGAGATAACAGGGTTGTCTACTAAGATAATCATCAGTCATAGGGACGAAAAAAAACAACCGCGAGTTTCTATTAAGGATTCTAAGGGAGAAACTCTTCGACGTTATCTTTTGCCAGCGGGGGCACATATTTCTGTTTCCGAGGGTGATTATTTGTCTGCAGGTGATTTGGTGGTTAAGATTCCTAGGGAGACTGCTAAGACTAAGGATATTACAGGCGGTTTACCTCGCGTTGCAGAGCTTTTTGAGGCCCGTAAGCCTCATGAGCAAGCGACTATTTCAGAAATTTCCGGCAAGATTAAGTTTGGTGGATTTGTTAAGGGAATGAGGCAGGTATTGGTTGTGAATGATTCAGGTGAAGAACGCGAATATCTTATTCCTCGGGGAAAACACATCAATGTTCATGAGGGAGATGAAGTTGTTCCCGGTGAGGCCCTGATGGATGGAGCGAGTAATCCACATGATATTCTAAGAGTACTTGGTGAGAATAAACTGCAATACTATCTCGTTAATGAAGTCCAGGAGGTTTATCGTTTGCAGGGTGTGACTATCAACGATAAGCACATAGAGGTTATTGTTAGGCAGATGTTGCGGCATTTAATTGTTGAAGACCCTGGCGATACTCATTTTTTACTTGGGGAGCAGGTCACCAAGAAGGTTTTTAATAAAGCTAATCAAGAGATGATTAAGAATAAGAAAAAACCTGCTAAGGGTGCCGCGATTTTACTGGGTATAACTAAGTCATCTCTTAGTACTGAAAGTTTTATTTCAGCTGCTTCGTTTCAGGAGACGACACGTGTTTTAACTGAGGTCAGTGTGAGTGGAAAGCAGGACAATTTAGTCGGATTAAAGGAAAATGTTATTATGGGGAAATTAATCCCTGCGGGCACTGGTTGTCAGGAGTATGCTGACATCCGAATTGAAGAGCCCGCTTCCATAGAAGGACCGGAAGAAGTAAGTACTGAATTAGCTGCTCTCGCTGTAGATTGAGGTAATTTTTTTAAACGTATTTTTATCTTGACTCCATTGAGAACAGTGATAAAATTACCAGCTTCTCATATCCAATATATTAATTTTAAAGTCCTTGAAACTAAGGGTTTTGTCATAGAGTGAGTCGTTTAAGTATAATGACTTACATTTATGGTGGAGTGACTTTTTTGCCAACAATTAATCAGCTTGTTAGATTTGGGCGTAAATCTCCAGTTACAAAGACTGCGAGTGCGGCTCTGAAGTCGTGCCCTCAGAAGAGGGGTGTTTGCGTTCGTGTTTATACTTCGACTCCCAAAAAACCTAACTCAGCTCTACGAAAAGTTGCTCGAGTAAGGTTGACTAATGGGATGGAAGTTACCACCTATATCCCAGGTGTTGGCCATAACTTGCAGGAACATTCTATTGTGATGATCCGAGGTGGGCGTGTTAAGGATCTTCCCGGTGTTCGTTATCATGTGGTTCGAGGCCTTCTGGATACCCTTGGAGTCGAAGGTCGAATGCAGAGTCGATCTAAGTATGGAACGAAGCGTCCTAAAAAAGAAAAGAAATAGTCAATGGCTCGAAGAAGAGAAGCAGTAAAAAGAAAGATTTTACCAGATCCTAAGTTTGACGATCTATTGGTGGCCCGCTTTATTAATAATCTTCTGAAGCAGGGTAAAAAGAGTGTCGCGGAAGGGATTTTCTATGGGGCTCTAGATGCTGTAGGTGAAAAAACTAACGAGGACCCAATAAAGGTATTCAAAAAAGCGGTAGATAATGTTTCGCCTCATTTGGAGGTGAAATCTCGCAGGGTTGGTGGGGCTACTTATCAGGTGCCAATAGAGGTTAGGGATGGCCGTCGAATAGCTCTTAGTATACGGTGGATAATTCAGAATGCTAAGGCGAGATCAGGGCGCTCGATGTCCGAGAAGCTTACAGGGGAATTAATTGATGCCTATAATAATGCTGGGGGATCAATTAAAAAGAAAGAAGATGTTCATAGAATGGCAGAAGCTAATAAGGCATTCGCACATTACAGGTGGTAGGTAAAATTAGATTATGGCTGACAAACTAGATCTTAATAAGGTTAGAAATATAGGAATTATTGCGCATATTGATGCGGGTAAGACCACGACTACAGAAAGAATTTTATATTATACCGGCCGCAGTCATAAGATTGGGGAGGTTCATGATGGGAACGCTACAATGGATTGGATGGAGCAGGAACAGGAGAGGGGGATAACTATCACTTCTGCGGCAACTACCTGTTATTGGCAAGATCATCAGGTTAATGTTATTGATACGCCTGGCCATGTTGATTTTACTGCAGAGGTGGAGCGGTCGCTTCGAGTTCTTGACGGGGCGGTTGGTGTTTTTTGCGCAGTCGGTGGTGTTGAGCCTCAATCTGAAACAGTATGGAGGCAGGCTACTAAGTACAATGTTCCTAGGATTGGATTCGTTAATAAAATGGACCGGGCTGGAGCCGATTTTTTAAATTGCGTTGGGCAAATAGAAGAGAGGCTTAAGGCTAGTCCGGTGCCTTTGCAG
>JAPYPM010000034.1 GCA_029937635.1 Nitrospinaceae bacterium | reverse complement strand
GTCTTGCATATAGACTTAATTCTTTAATTTGCTGATTAAGAACTGCAATAGGCCCTATAACTAAAAACCACAATTGGTAAACATTCTCTTGAAAAAACGGGTGAAATACTTTAAAAAGACTTGTTTGAACACGTTTGATCAAATACAAGTTATCTAATATCACTAGCCTCTACGAGTTCCGATATGGAATTTAAAATTAATTACCAAGACATGCTTTGGACTGCCCTAAGCCCTGAGATCACATTGTTGTTGACGGCATTTTTTCTCCTACTAATTGGTCTTAAAAAAAAATTTAACACTAACGAATATCTATCTAAGGCAACACTCATAGGAATTGTTATTTCGTTTTTCTTTTCTATTGCATTATGGGGAAGTGCTCCAACGATAGGGAACGGCCTGGAACCAGACATGTTCAGTAAGTCGTTGATCCATGATAAATTTGGTCAGGGGTTTAATCTTATTTTTTTACTCATGGCAATTTTTGCAGTCCTAGGTTCTGTAAAGTATCCACAATCCGAGCACGAGAATAAATCTGAATATTATTCACTGATACTTATGGCAGTTGTGGGCATGATGTTTTTGGCAAAGTCCGGGAATTTGATCACTGCATTCGTTGCACTCGAAATATTTTCTATTTCTCTGTACATTCTTTGTGGCTTTTCAGCTAAACATGGCACAGGAAAGGAAGGCCCCTCAAACGCTCCTGCCTTGAAATGGGTAACCCTTGCGTCGCAAGAGTCAACTGTCAAATACCTTTTAACAGGCGCATTAGCTTCTGCAATTTTAGTTTATGGCATGGCTCTAATATATGCAGGTTCAGGCACAACAGAAATCCGTTTGATCGGTCAGCTATTACATTGCGATGAAACTGGAGAATGTGCAAATCCTTATACTCGTAATACACTAGTATATATTGGAATGGGGTTGTTATTTTCCGGACTCGCATTCAAAGTCTCGCTAGTACCATTCCATTCCTGGACACCCGATGTTTACCAAGGGGCACCCACTCCAATCACCGGATTTATGTCTGTTGCGACAAAGGCCGCTGGATTTGCACTGATCGCACGAATTTTTTTTACTGGGTTTTCAGAGTTGAATAACATATGGATGCCTTTTCTGTTTGGAATATCAGTCCTCACGATGCTTGTCGGAAATATCGCTGCTATTTTTCAGGATGATGTTAAGAGAATGCTGGCATATTCAGGCGTCGCTCATGCAGGGTATTTACTTATAGGTATTGTTGCCAATAGTCAGGATGGCATAGCAAGCCTAATATTTTACCTCAACGTCTACCTCTTTATGAATATTGGGGCATTTGCAGTTGTTTTTATAATGGAGGGAGAAGGGAAGGAAGGAAATTCGCTTTCTCGTTTCAAGGGACTAGCCAAAAAACACCCACTAATCGCCGGGGCAATGAGTTTGTTTATGCTTTCTCTTGCGGGGTTTCCTCCAACGGCTGGGTTCTTTGGAAAATTTTACGTCTTCATGGCCGCTATTAAAGAAGGATATATCTTAATCACGATCATGGCGGTGATTGCCACGGTAATATCTGTTTATTTTTATTTAAAAATCATTGTCATGATGTACTTTCATGAGAATGAAAGTGAGGAAATCGTAGTTGTCCCCCTTGGGATGGGGAGCATTATTGCCTTAAGTTCTATCGCCATTATCTTAATTGGATTATTCCCCTCAGGGCTAATGAGTGCCGCATTGGATTCACTTCCATTCTAATTCAACGTAAAAAAAACTTACTTAAAAAGACATTTCAAACTTACAGGAAGTCTGTATTTCTGTACGCTTTATTTAACTGTATCGAATCGCAATGAACACCGCATTGTCAACTTAAGGTTAATAATACTAGATGCAACATAGTAGTTAGCGTTCCAAAAAGAACGTAACCGGACCATCATTGATTAATTCTACTTTCATGTCAGCCGCAAACTTTCCCATGCCAACTTTCAGGCCTGATTTCATAAGTAATTCGACATAATATTGGTAAAGTTTTCGAGCTGTATCGGAATCTGCGGCCCTATCAAATCCGGGACGTCTACCGCGCGAGCAATCTCCGGCAAGAGTAAACTGAGAAACCACTAAGATGTCACCCCCCAACATCGACACACGAGAAGTTCATTTTACCGCGATCGTCAGAGAAAATTCTTAAGTTCAATGTTTTATCAGCAAGGAAATAAGCCTGGCTTTCATCATCCCCTTTTTCAGCACAAAAAAAAACTAGAATACCTCTATTAATATCGGAAAATTTTTCCTTACTAATAGAGACCGAAGCACTGGTTACACGCTGTAAAACTAACTTCAAAATTAAAACTCGAGTGAGTATTTATATTATAAAAAAACTGCAAAAATTATAGTCAAAATTTCATCGTGCAGAAAAAAACCGTGTCTCTGTACCTCCTAGCCCAATTTTAACTTTAATCTCTCCATTACATTTCGGGCACTTCCCCTCGTAAGCGTTTTTTTCCTTGTTTATATAGATACGGCGATAAACATTGCAGCATTCAAACAAAATTCCAATAAATTTATTTTCCCGATTCATTTAAGCCGTTCTAACTAGTTACACTAAATAAATTTTCACCTAACTTGATAGCCTGTCAAAATTATACAATACCTATTTTTGTTAAGCTCCACGCAAACGAGACACAACTTTCATCTTTGCTTCAATAAATATTTTGTGAGGGATACGTAGAGCTTTGGAAATTCGCCTAATTTCTTCAGCCTCATCGTGAGACAGCTCTCCATCTGCACCTCCAACTGCCAACATACAATTGGTAATACTAACTTTTTCATTGTAAGTCATCAAACTATTAAGCTCTGTTGTCACCTCATGAAAATCAACATCAGAACTAGCTAATTCTAAAATCACTTCACATAAAATTTTAAATTCTTTACCTTTAAAGTCAAATCGGTCGGACAGTTCTTGTTTAAAAACTTTTTTCTCTAAATCATCGAAATGTCCATCGATATATGAAATAGATGCCATTAAAGTTCCCAAAAGACAGATGTGATACAACTTATCTTCTGAGAGGTTCATTTTCACACCCAATCTTGCTCTCTTCAATTCAACTTTTTTAAGTACCTTTCTCTTGAAATATTTTTCTAACTCTAAATCTTTATCACGCGCATGAGAAAAAATTGTTTTACCAAGTAAATTTTTAATCTTGCCAAATGATCTTTTTGTGACTGATGTTTTTTTAAGCAGTGTGCAAAACTGGCCCACTAGTTCTTTTTCCTCATTTCCTATTCGTTTAACTGACTGTTCCATCGATTCTAATGCTGTTAAAATTTCTTGTTTTTCGCTTTCAGTGCTCAACTCATACACCAACTGATCATACAACTCACTTTGTTCTTTTTTTGAAATAGGGGCAGCAAGATAATGCTTTAATTCAGCAAGTTCATCTTTACCCAAATTAAATTTCCTATAAAAAGACTTGAGAATATTTAGTTCTGATTGGGTTACCTCACCATCTGCCCATGCAATTGTGGTTAAAACTTTCAAAAAAGTGAGTTTTTTAAAATATGACATAAGGCCTTTCTTTTATTATAAAAAAATTAATCAACGCCTATTTAACTAACAAATAGCTTAAGTATTAAGAACCCATAATGAGATAAACTCTACCTAACTCTATTCAACCATAATTTAGGATGGTTATTTTTTGCCGTAATACCTAATAAATCGAGAAACCCGTCTCCATTTATATCTCCAAAGCTTATTTCCTTCATAGGGTTTGTTTGAGGAAATCGTTTTTTTGTTTCTACACTGAAATTCCACTTCCCTTCTCCAACTAAGTATAGTAACCCTGTCTCACTGAGTATTATCACATCTGGAATACCTGTTCCATTTGCATCCAAAAGATAAACGCGCAATAGTGACTGAGTAGGAAATATTTTATTTGGTTTTTTAACAAATCGTCCAGACCCAATATTCTCCAAAAAATAGGCCGCTTCTCCAGAATAGCTCTGAAAAGATTCTTCAACCATATTGTTAGTAACAAGCAAGTCATTATCACCGTCAAGGTCAAAATCGGCCCAATCAGCATGAGTACTTTGGTCAATTATTTTGGGAAGGAACGTCTCTGTCTTATCAAGAAATTTGCCCACTCCATTGTTTATCAATAGTCGATTCTGTGCGTTGCCGTAAACCAAAAACACATCTAGAGCTCCGTCCTGATTGTAGTCTGCAATACTTGTTGCAATAACTCCTGAGGGCAGATCGGGCCACAGCAAAAAGGTTTCATCTTTAAATTGATTTCCTCCATTGTTTATCAAAACTTGGCCTTGTTTTTTTTTGATTTTTCCATTTTCGTCAAGAACCTCTCTTCCTGTGAACAAAAAATCAACATCTCCATCTTGGTCTAAATCAATTAAATCGACACGGTCGATACCTTTGTATACAAAAGGCAATTCAAATTCTAATCTTGAATAAAAATATCCTTTACCGTTATTAAAAAGCACTTTTGCAGATCCTTTTTGCTTGAAAGGTACAATCAACACAAGATCATCCACACCATTACCACTGATATCACCTTTAGCTAGAAAGCGAATATTTTCAGTAAGGCGTTGAACTTTACTTGCCTCTCCATTACGACCTATCCCTCCCGCCCCTCTGTTAAGAAGGATTTTTATTTTCGCACCTTTCCCTGGAGTGGAAATAAACCAAATTAGATCAGAACCTGGCGTTCTATCTGCCCTAATAAAACTAGCACCCTGGAGAGAAACCTTCCTATCGGGAAGATAACTTTCTGTGATATCTTGATAAAACTGTTGTCTTGGCTGACTTGCAACTCCTCGTTTTTGAGAGCAACCAACTATAGTATTTATTAAAAAAAATACTAGAGAGACTCCTAAAAACCCTTGAAAACATTTTCCCCAACGGAAAATCAGAAACCTCCAAACATTAATATATAGTCCTACTCTAAAAAGCATATTCATTCTCATCGGTATTAACTGTTTTAGAAATTGATTAATTACTTTAAAGGCCATCACTAGATATTAATATTCTCTTTAGAATATGAATTCGATGCACACTTGATCAATTCAAAAGAATTTAAATGCCCTAAAACCCAGTTTCCTTTCAAAACGTGAGAAAACCCTTTTATTAAGGCCTTAAAAACTTCTTTACGTGTCACACTTTTCCCAAGGCATTCGGATAAAGTAACAACTTTATTATTCAGTATTTCCATTGATCTACAGCGGGCATCATCTGTCTCGAATTTAAATAACGAATTCACAAGTGACCTGTCACAATCTAAAAGTATTGAACCATGTTGAAGGAATGCCTTCTTTGTTCTTCTTTGGGCGCTGCCCACCAATTTAGCCCCTTGAACTTCTATTTCTAAATGATTAATACTAGACAAACATGAGGGAGAGCGAAATGAGTGCTTGCCTATATTAGTCTTTTTTCTTGAGGCCAATTCTCCGCAGACACCTATTTCCTTAAGACCCTCTAGCAAGGCTTGAGCAACAACTTTATAAGCACCGAGTAATGAGGGTGGAAACTTATTATGTGGAATCGGAGCTGTAAAGCTATAAGTCACTTCATGATCATGCAACAATGCTCTCCCTCCAGTTGGTCTGCGTACGATCTCTATCCCTAGCTTTTGGCATCTATTAATGTCAATTTCCTTGGCAAAATCCTGTGCATACCCAACTGTCAATGTGGGTCGCTCCCAACTATACAAGCGAAGAGTTGGCAGACTTTCACCCGGTTTACACGACGCCAAAATTGCCCGATCGATATCCATATTTGATTCACCGGTTTTAGGGTCGTCCTTAATCACTCTCCATTCTTGCATAATGAATCTACCTTAAAAGGACTCTTAAACAACTATTCAAAAAACAGACTTTTACTTTGACTCTCATTTCTGTATCCTGATAATACTTTCTCAATTAATTATGACTCCTCACTAACTACTGACAAGAACTAACTACACTTTATAAACTGTGAATCTGCGCTTAAATTATAGTTTAAGATTAGTCGTACTAATTAATTTTCTAATAGTTAGCCCATTAACGTTGCTAGCTTATGAAACATCAAAAATTGTTTCTGAAGTAGAAGAAGAATATCCTCATATATTAAAATGTGATACAGCATGTCACAAGGTCAAAAATATAACTCTTGCAAAAAAACATCGGACCACGCGTCCAGAATGCCAGCAATGCCATGTTGGAATTAGCAAGAACCCTATTTCTCCATTTTCCTCGCCTGAAAAATTTTTTTTATCAAAAGATTCTATGATTAAGATCAAACCTCAGTCCGAGATCTCATTATCAACAACAAAAACATTTCCAGCCTCTCACGCTCTGATTGCTAAAGCAGAAGTTACGGCAAAGGCAGGTGCTCCTAAAGATACAGGTTCTATGGTATTGATTCCCGAAGGAAAATTCATTATGGGGTCTAACGAGAGATGGGACGATGAAGCTCCTGAGTATATCGAGTCAGTAGAAAAATTTTATATCGATCGTTACGAGGTAACTAACACAGAGTATAAAAAATTCATTTATGACACCAAACGTGAGACACCTTATCACTGGCGGGCTAACGGAAAAATTCCTAAAAACAAGAAAAACCACCCTGTGATTTATGTTAATTGGCACGATGCTAACGCATACTGCAAGTGGAAAGAAAAGCGACTCCCTTCTGAGCAAGAGTGGGAAAAGGCTGCCCGCGGTGAGGCTGGAAATATTTACCCATGGGGCAATACTTGGGCCATAGATAAATCAAATCATCCCTATAAAGGCTCTACGGGCACAGAACCGGTCGGATCTTACCCTAATGGGAAAAGTCCTTATGGATTACACGACATGTCTGGAAATGTATGGGAGTGGGTCGACAGCTTTTATCTTCCACACCCAGGCAATGATGTAAACCGTGGTGAATACGGTATAGATAAAAGGGTACTTAAAGGTGGGTCATGGTTTGACTGTTTGTCCTACGGATGCGGCTTGAGTGCCCCAACATTCAACCGAAGTTTTTTTACGCCTGAAGTAAAAAATAACAGCTTCGGTTTCCGTTGCGCAAAATCTCCTTGACCTGACTAGATACAACTTGACTTGCTCTCACTTTAGCCCAAAAATATACAGACTGTACTTTTCATTATTGATCAAATAAAAGTGCACAGCCCCCTAAAAGAGAAAAAAATAAATGCAAAAAAACGTGGGACGTCCAATGAGTTTGGTTCGCAAGATACTAGTGTGGGCTTTTGTGATTGGTTTTTGGATTTTCTTTTATTGGTACCAAGGTATGGAACAATACAAGAAGAACCCCTCTGTTGAAAAAATCCCTTCGGAAAAATCAGAACCCTTCACCTCAAAAAAGCAACCTTAGGACTAAATATTCATAACCTGTTTTCTATAAACCCACTTTAACGATCGATAGAAGTTAAAAACTGGTAATCATATTTCAAAAGATCGTGATTATCACGTATCAAATCCAACTGTTTTTCAGCGGGGTTAAGGGAAACTATTACTTTTTTATTTTGATTAAAATAAACATCAGTTTCTTTAATTCGCTCGATTGTTTCAACGCTTATTTTTTGTTGTTTTGCCAATTGGTCAGGCTCAGGATCCAGAACAACTTCCGGCTCTCGGCCAAAAATTGAATCGCTGTCATGTAAAACCAATAATTTTTTATTTTGAGGTTTTTCAAAGACAGGATCTAAGTGGCCTGGCAAACTTCGCTTCTCAATTTCGTAAACAGGTAGCGCCTTTATATGACTATTAAAAGAAAAGTGCAGGTCTTGTTTGATGGGCTTGAAAACCGAAGCACTAAACCCCTTGCCACCCAGAGTCAAGGGCTTGTCACCGGGTTTCATTGTAGGATCAATATTTCGTGTTAATTTTATTTTTAATTGGCCTTGATTAACACCAGAAGAAACTTGACCGATTCTCTCGTAACGATTTATACCTGTATACGCCCTGTTGTTTTGCTCGATTGAATCCACCAACAGTTTTACCTCTCTTTCCCTAATCACCAATACCTTGATAGCAGACCCATCTACTTTCTCTTCGGGAAGGAATTTAATAATTTTTTTTTTTGAAATACCTTTTACAGTGGGTTTTTTCGCCCCTAAAGATATTTTTGGGTAGTCACTTTCCTCGGAATCGTTACTCTTCTTTGGTGTAAAACCTAAAGAGACTCCTAACAAAAAAATAAATGACACCAAATAAAAGAATCTCATTAAAAAAATTTCCTTGAAATTAAATCAGCAATCTTAATAACTATAAAGACCACATCGGCTACAAATGAATCATTCTTAAACTCTATCAGCCATGCAATAAAAATTAAATTGGGATTTAATGCAATTACTTAGTCCTGAAATTTTCAAATGGAATTGCATCTTTACATTCTATTGCTTTTAAAAAACCATATCTTATTAGTTCAATCATTTTAATTCACAATAACTTATTTCTCTTATCTAAATTAGATTTAAAAGAGGTAAAAAGGTTTTTGATGGGAGGAATAAGTTTTTCTTTAAGAGATTCGGGAACGTAATTAATTTTATCAATCGGCCAATCCTCCACTCGCCTTACATTCAGGTCATCTTTTGAATAATACTCTTGGAGTGTTTCTTCAAATCCTAAAATTAGCTTGTTATCTCTCACTTTAAAAAAAAAATCTCGAATTAATACTGGGTCAAATAAACCTTTAAGAAAATGATCTACTATCTCATCAATAATAGGGTGAGCGTGTTCCAGAAAATCAGATGAAAAAGAGCTCTCCAAAGTTCGATAAGTTATAACGATATCTTGCAACAAGTACTTGATATCTTTGGGATCCCGTTTCATGATCGGTTTTTTTTTAATATTAAATTTTTCTCTAAATTCTTTTACATTTCGGATAGCATCATGAATGATTGATTCTTCCCAGGGCACGAGATTCCAGATAAAGAATCCCCGCAACCAGTTCACTTTTTTTGAAGAATCGACCATATGCATGGTTAAGCTTGGTTTTACTTGATTACTATAAGGCAAGCGACCTCCCCACATATTAAGGTCTAACTCTAATCCATATGGGCGAAATGCATTGATTATTGAAGTATAATAATATCCGACTAGATGCTCCATATTTTTATGTTTTTCGAGCGGGCTACCCTGTGGCAAGTTGGCGATAAAGTACAACCGCCAGATCCGTCGTTTTGATTTTCCCTCGTCATCTGCTATAAGATAAGTTCCACCCCAAATACCTGAAGTAATAGGAACCTCTATTTGATGGTTCTCCTTCAGTTGAAGAGAAACACATCGAGCTATATCTGCATACAATTCATTTAAGTAGTATAAGTTGATTCGCTCATCGCCCGAAAAAACCGGACCGGAAGCTTGAGGGATGATAGGTGGAGTCATCAATAATAGATCTCTAAGAGGTGCCGTTTTAAAGAATAGACAATCAGGAATTTTATAATTAATTTAGTAAATATTAAAGGTTTTATTCTTTATCTAGATATAAGATATTAACTCTAAGTGATAAATATCTTGCCATTTAACTCCACTCATTCTATAACCAAAAATGCTATTGTTATTTTATCCAAAACCACTTCGCACCATATTTAAAAAATCACTCTAACGGACCTAGAGCAAACTATCTTAAAAAATAAGGAGAAAATTGATGGCGTCGGACGACAGAGGTAAAGCGCTGGATTTAGCGTTCACTCAAATAGAAAAGCAGTTTGGCAAAGGAGCAATTATGAAGCTGGGTCAAGCTGGTGCCTTAAAAGGTATTTCTGTTATTTCTACAGGTTCGATTTCACTGGATAACGCGTTGGGTGTAGGTGGAGTACCCCGCAGCCGCGTTGTGGAAATATATGGACCCGAAGCTTCTGGGAAAACTAGCCTCACACTCCACATTATTGCAGAAGCGCAAAAAACTGGTGGGGTAGCTGCATTTCTTGATGCTGAACACGCTTTAGATCCTCAGTACGCGCAAAAACTCGGGGTAAATCTTGACGACCTCTTACTCTCCCAGCCGGATACAGGAGAACAAACACTTGAGATTGCAGAAGTTTTAATTCGTAGCGGAGCAGTGGACGTAATCGTAATAGATTCGGTTGCAGCTCTCGTTCCCAAGGCAGAACTCGATGGTGATATGGGCGATTCACACATGGGTCTCCAGGCACGACTCATGTCTCAAGCTATGAGAAAACTTGCAGGTGTGGTCAATAAATCAAAAACATGCCTGATATTCATCAATCAAATTCGCATGAAAATTGGAGTTATGTTTGGAAGTCCTGAAACAACAACAGGAGGGAATGCCCTTAAATTTTATTCTTCAGTCCGTTTAGATATCCGGAGAATAGGTGCCCTCAAAGATGGCGATAGCATTATTGGTAATCGAACAAGAGTAAAAGTAGTAAAAAATAAAGTTGCCCCACCATTTAGGGATTGTGAGTTCGATATAATATACGGGCATGGAATTTCTAAAGTAGGAGACTTACTTGACCTTGCCGTTATCCATGAGCTAATCGCCAAAAGTGGTACCTGGTTTTCATATAACGAAACACGAATTGGACAAGGCCGGGCGAACTCCAGAATATTTCTCCTAGAAAACCCAGTTATGTGCAATGAAATTGAAACCAGATTAAGAGAAAAGCTCGGACTGATCAAGGAGTCGGATAATAAAAAAGAACCAAAAGTAAAAGAAGAAAAGCAAGTTTCTGCAAAAAAAGAAAAAAAAGACGCAGCCTCAACACCTTGACGTAATAAGACTTTCATGCCACACGAGGAAGAATCAAAAAATGCCAGGCGACGGGCGATTCGGTTCCTTGTATATAGAGATAGAAGCCGAAACGAAATTACCTGCTACTTGAGGGGTAAAAAATTCTCTACTAATGTAATTGATGAAACACTCACCTTTCTGGAGAATAATAAATATGTTAATGATGCGCGCTTTGCAATGCAATTTGGAAGATCCCGCATTGTAAATAAAAAAATAGGACGACTACGGTTAGGTCTCGAACTTGAGCATAAAGGCATAGAGAATAAAATTATTGACGAAACACTTAACTCGCTTTATGAAGAATACGATGAAGAAGAAATTGCAGTATCTTGTTTAGAAAAAAAACTTAAAAATTTCGGGTCAAGCGCTAGTGAAGGAGATCGACGCCGAATAGAAAATTTTCTCGAGCGAAAAGGTTTTCCTTCTGGGATAATACATCAGGTAGTAACTCGCCTAGTCCCTTATGCTTCAGATAATGATTGGGTTCCTCCTACTAGCTCAAAAAATCAAAATAAATAAAAACTCGGTCCTCGCACAACTAAAATAATTTAGGGATGAACATTTTAACAGCCGCTCCTTATTACTTACAAATCACGACAGTTTTATTACTTGGTCTCACACTTGGGAGTTTTGTCAATGTATGCATTTATCGACTCCCAAAAAATGAATCCATTATAGCGCCACGTTCCCATTGTCAGTCATGCAATAAAAATATTCCAATATGGGACAATATACCGATTCTAAGCTATCTGATACTTAAAGGAAAGTGCAGACAGTGCGATACTTCAATATCTATTATCTATCCTATAGTTGAAGTGTCGGCGGCCCTATTGTTACTTGCTGGGTTCATTAAATTTGGAGTTTCAATAAAGTTCTCTATACTCTGCGTCATCGGTCCGACATTATTGACCATCGCTATCATCGATATTAAGCACAAGATTATCCCCGACATGATAACTCTTCCAGGAATTATATTTGGGATTGTCGCTGGAAGTTATTTATTTGGAGTAAAAGAATCGTTAGTCGGTTTGATTTCGGGGGGTGGTATATTTTTATTAGTCTCAGAGGTTTATTATCGAGTTCGCGGTCGTGTTGGAATGGGAGGTGGTGATATTAAATTTATAGCTGCTGTTGGAGCTTTACTAGGTACAAAAAATGTTTTTTTAATAATCTTTCTCAGTGCTTTTATGGGATCAGTAGTTGGCTTGATTGGGCTAGTTGTAAAAAAAGTCAATACCACTACCCAGGTCCCTTTTGGGCCTTTTCTAGCAGCAGGAACATTGATAGTTTATTTTTCTGGAGAAGATATTATTAAAATATACATGGCATCGATAGTGGGTGGCTATTGAGTTTTACCAGTAAAAATGATGAAATAGATGAGAGGGTATTTCCCTACCTCATATCGTTAACGCAAAATTGGAATTTTTATTTATGAATAAAAACAACGATACTTACCCAGAACCCGACAAAAAAGAACTCCATAGTGATCAATCTTTTGATGAAAAAATTTTTTATTTAACTAAATCAATCAGCTCTCTAGATTCAGAATTAGAAGGGATTAAGGAAAACCTTCAAAAACGTAAAAGCGAAAATACAACACTTAGAGTTTTATTCTATACAGGATTGCTAGTTCTGCTCGTGGGGTTTCTTTATTCAAACTCCGTTCTCCAACGTGCTCATATGAGAAGTTTAGAAAAAAACATTATCACCTTAGAGCAACGCTTATCTCATGATATTAACCAAGCTAAAGTTAATCTAGAACTTGATATCCAAGAGTCAAAAGAAAAAGTAAAATTTATTGAAGGTACCGATATTTTTAGTACTCTGAAACGAATGGACTACGCTATTTCACAATTACACCCAACAAAAGAACAAACCACGACGCTAATTAACCAGGTTCGACTAAATACCGATGATTTTAGTAATATATTAAAAAACCAACCCGAAACCTTCAGGTCCAAGTAAAGTATTTAAAACTAAAAAGTATTAGAAAAAAATATTTCTGCAAATAGTTTAAAAAACATGGCAAGCCTTTTAAAAATATATAATTACTCTATTAAACACATAAAGTTTTATGCCGTTTATGCCGATGTGTAAGGGAAGTAATTACTAATTTTCCTTTAAAGATCGAGTTATGCCACTAGCACAAGCATTAAAAGTTCTCTATATAATCTTTTATGCTGGTTTTATAGTTTTACCCTCCGTCAGCCAGGCTGAAGAGCCTGATCTAAATTTATATCGATCTAATATCCAACAATTAAAAAAAAATCTTTTATCAAGTCCTTATGACCCAAATCTACATTTTAACCTTGCTAACAACTTTTGGAAGCTAGGACAATATATAGACGCAATCACCCACTACAAATCGACACTGAAAATACAGCCATTTGATTCTGAAGCACATACAGGAATTGGATTTGCCTATGGGGAAATGGGTCAAACCAAAGAGGCGCTGTACCATTACAATGAAGCGCTAAAAATAAACCCTGAAGATCCTAAAGCTCATTATCGACTTGGATATGAATTAATAAATGCGGGAGAACTGAATAAAGCAAAAACCTATTTAGAAGGTGCCACCAATCTCGATCCTTACTTTGCATTAGCCTTTAAGGAGTTAGCGTATGTAACGGCAGAGCTAAAGGAGCCAAAAAATGCGATCAAATACTATAAAAAATCTCTTAAGCTTAATCGTAATGACCAAAATACTCATCGAGAACTATTAAAACTATACAAACAAACCGGGAATATGGGAAAAGTGATCAGTCAATATGAAGAAATTATCCGAATTGACCCTAAAAACTTTTCCGCACGTCATACACTTGCAAGCCTATATAAAGAAGAAGGTAGAGCGCGCGATGCGGTC
>JAPYPM010000033.1 GCA_029937635.1 Nitrospinaceae bacterium | reverse complement strand
ATATCACGAATATCTTTTATTCCTGTTACTCGCTGAACTTCTCGAATACTTTTGCTATCTCCCACACCAAACCGAATTCCATCCCAGAATTCCTTAGACAAGTCCTTTTTGCTAACGAATAGTATTTCATCAGACTCAGATGAATATGGATCAAGTAAAAGGATGACATTGGATTGATTGATTCCTGTTAAATACATAATTGCAGGCTCTTGATATGTGGGGCAATGAGCGTAGGCCCATACCGTTTCTTGCCCAGGACCATATGGCACACCTGTAATAGCCATTAATATATTTTCTTTATCAATCAGTATTTTTCGCCTGAGACGGTACCTTTTTTTGGCCAATCTACCTGCTCCACCGTCACGGAAAATTCCTGAGTAAGTATTTTTTAATTTATTCATAAAAAAAACCATCGATTCATTTTTTTAGTTTTCTCTGATCGGATCCTGAGTCTTTGTTTTTAAAAACAACCAGCCATTCTTTCTCAAGCCTTTGCTCAGCCGAATGCGGTGTCTTACTTAAAGATTCAATCTTGAATGAACTGGAGAAATATTTCTCTATGTCTTCCTTCTTAGTATTAAACGGTGGTCCACCATCTTCATTTGTTTCGTAAAACAAACCAATCAAGTAACCACCCGGCTTTAAAATTCTTTTAGCTGTTTTAACGTACTCTTGACGCATATTTGGATTAATCGCACAGAAAAAAGTATGTTCCAGCATTAATCCAAAGCTTGCATTATACTTATAGTCTAATTCAAAAAAGTCTTTATGCAACACTTCACCCAAACAATTATTTTTTTTAAAAGTGCTTTTAATTAATTTAATAGCACCATGAGAGTAGTCTACTGCAGTCACATTAAATCCTTTTTTTGCTAAAAATAGTACCTCGTGACCGGCACCGCAACCAGGAACAATAGCTTTACAAGGAGAAAAGTTTTTTTCCTTCCATAAATTAACTAATGGTGGTGCTGCTTCATTAAGATCCCAGCGTAAATCATCTTCGTCATAGTGACGTTCCCAGTCTTCACGAGAATATCCATCTTGAACATTGTCGCCATTATTCATGATATATCCTTGTCAAAAAAAAGCTTACTTTCTGAACACTTCCGTAATTATTATTTAAGCAGTTGAGAGCAATATCGTCTAGCTAAGTATTTGCTTAATGATAGAAGCTCCCGCAACATAAGTCCCAACAGCTGACCCAACATTCGCAAAGAAAAAAACGAGAAGAACTCTAGCCACACCATTTTTCCACCACATAGGGAATGATGAAATATCATCTTTTAATCGCTCAAAATCTGTAACCTTTGGTTTTCGCAAATAGGATTCTACAAGTCCTACCACCATGCCAGCCCCAATAGTAGGATTAAGAGAAGTCAACGGCGCAGCCAAAAAAGCTGCGAGAACTGAAACCGGGTGCGCAAGTGCCAGAGCAGCACCCAAAGCGCTAAACCCACCATTGATTAATACCCATGTAACCACCAAACTCCAACCTAGCTCTGGAGATTGTTGGTAACCCACATAAAACATACTAAGTATGAGAACACATATCCCCCAT
Organism: Nitrospinaceae bacterium; assembly: GCA_029937635.1. Classification (GTDB taxonomy): domain Bacteria; phylum Nitrospinota; class Nitrospinia; order Nitrospinales; family VA-1; genus Nitromaritima. The sequence goes on along the minus strand of JAPYPM010000033.1, from coordinate 12,174 downwards.
CCAATAAAATATCCAATCCGATTCGGAGGAGGCTTTTTAGTCAATTCATTCATCTGGAGTTGATTTGGGGGTTTGTCAAAGTTTGGCACCATGCCCACAAGATGTCCTGCTCCGACAATCGCTAAAATATTTGTAGGAGCATTCTCTAACTTAGTCAACATCGATAGTTTACCTGTCATAAATTCATCGCGCTCATCAATCAAAACTTTTTTGATTTGTGGAAGTGAATCTCCAAATTCCTCGATGACTGAATGAAGCATGTCCCCTTTTTTTAGATTTTCTATTTGTTCCTTATCGATTTCTTCACCCACGAATATTCCCACAACCAACCCAGAAAATATTTTTATTTTCTGCCAAAATGAAACTTTGGTTACAAGACGATGAAGTGTGGTAGTAATATCGCGATCAACCACCTCTAAACGAATTTCATTCTCAGTAGCTAACTCTATTGCCCTCATCATCTCTTTGCCAGCTTCCACACCAACCTTGTCAGCTAAGCGTCGCTGATAAGCTGAAAGAGCCAAGTTAATTAAAAGAAGTGAAGCTTTTTTCTTTTTAAAAACTTCATAAATATCTAGGTTTTGCCACCAAGACTTATTTTTTAAGTTTTCATAACGGGCTGGACAAAGCTCAACAGCAATACAGTCAAACTCCTTACTCAATATTTGTTCTTCAACTAACGCAACACTCTCTTTAGAAACATGGGCCGTTCCTAGAAGAGTAATGGACGCACCGTTTAATTTAATTTTTTTTATTACATCTTCATTATTTTTATCCACTAAATATTCACCTCTATAATCTAAATTAGTCTGAGTGGGGGGGTACTAATTAGAAAAACAATCCTACTGGGAGAAAATAATATTTTAACTACCCATATACCAAATTATTAATTTAACACATATTTTGTGTTATTTTAACCTGAATCCAAGAACAGGAAAAAAATGAAACCTTTTAAGATCAACTCATCATTTCAACCGGCTGGCGACCAGCCAACAGCCATTTCAAAACTAAAGAAATCTATTCTTTCTGGTTCGCCCCACCAGACTCTTCTTGGAGTAACCGGCTCAGGCAAAACTTTTACTCTTGCTAATGTAATTGAACAAGTACAAAAGCCTACTTTGGTTCTTGCCCACAATAAAACTCTTGCAGCTCAACTTTATGGAGAATTTTTAGACTTTTTTCCTAATAACGCAGTGGGCTATTTCGTAAGCTATTATGATTATTATCAGCCAGAGGCCTATCTTCCAACAACAGATACATTTATTGAAAAAGATGCGTCTATCAACGACGAGATCGACAAACTTCGTCATGCAGCAACGCGTGCTTTATTTGAAAGGCGTGATGTAATTATTATTGCCAGTGTTTCTTGCATATATGGTCTGGGCTCACCTGAAGCATATCACGGAATGTTACTTTTTATTGAAAAAGGAATGCAGATAGAACGGGATGATGTTTTAAAAAAACTAGTGCACATACAATACAAAAGAAATGATTTAGATTTTCAACGAGGAACATTTCGCGCCCGGGGAGATACGATAGATATTGTCCCTGTTTATGATCGAGAGGAGGCAATACGTATAGAGTTTTTTGGAGATACTATCGACCGTATCAGCTCGTTCGATCCTTTGACTCAAAAGCATATTAGTGAAATTGACAGAATAGGTATCTATCCAGCTAGTCATTATGTCACACCAAAAGAAACTCTCGATCGTGCCATTCAATCAATCCGTGAGGAATTACTTGTGCGGGTTGCTTTTTTTGAAAGTCAAAATCTGCTAATAGAAGCTCAACGAATCGAACAACGAACCATGTTTGATCTTGAAATGATAAAAGAAGTAGGTTTCTGTCAGGGCATCGAAAATTATTCACGGCACTTCACCAATCGTTTAGAAAACGAACCTCCCCCCACACTCTTAGATTATTTTCCTGACGACTCTCTATTTATGATTGATGAAAGCCATGCTACTATTCCTCAACTAAATGGGATGTACAAAGGAGATCGATCCCGCAAGGAAAAGCTAATTAGATATGGATTCCGGCTACCATCGGCTTTTGACAATCGACCATTGAAATTTGATGAGTTTAAAAAACACGCCAAACAAGTTGTATATGTGTCTGCTACTCCAGCCCAATATGAACTTGAAAAATCAAAAGATGAGATAATTCAGCTCCTAGTCCGACCGACTGGACTAGTAGATCCAGTTATAGAAATCAAACCCATAAAAGAACAAGTCGACGACCTGTTCAAACAAATTAAAATACGCGCCGAAAAAAATCAACGGACCCTAGTCACAACATTAACAAAACGTTTTTCTGAGGATCTAACAGAGCACTATGCTGAACTCGGACTTAAAGTAAAGTATCTTCACTCTGACATCCTAACACTGGAGCGGAGTCACATTATCAGAGAACTGCGCTTAGGAGAGTTTGACGCTCTAATAGGGATTAACCTTCTACGAGAAGGCCTTGACATCCCAGAAGTATCTCTGGTTGCCATTCTTGATGCTGACAAAGAAGGTTTTCTTCGTTCGACCACATCATTAATTCAAACTTCTGGGCGTGCTGCACGAAATATCGACGGAAAAGTTATTTTTTACGCGGATACTGTTACCCAATCAATGCAAAGAGCAATCGATGAAATGGACCGCCGAAGAATCATTCAAACAAAATACAACGCTAAGCATCAGATAACTCCCAAATCGATCAAAAAAACTATTCAAGAAATTATAGTCAAACAAGATAAAAAAAATATGGCCTCTAAAACTGAAAACGAGGAAGATGAACACATTTTGATTAAAAATATGCCAAAACTAATTAAAAACCTAGAAAGTAAAATGCACCTTGCAGCAAAAAACCTAGAATTCGAAAAGGCTGCTGAGCTAAGAGACCGAGTAAAAAAATTAAGGGAAAAAGACTTATCTATTTTGATTTAACTCAACTTCCTTCATTCCTTATTCGATTTAATAGTTTTAAAAGGAGGGTAATAGGTGAAATAAGTCTCTAAAACTTGTCTGGCAATTGGAGCAGCAACCTCGCCTCCGTGTCCACCATGCTCGATAATAACTGACACTGACACTTCTGGTTTCTCATACGGAGCAAAAGCAACAAACCAAGCATGATCTCGGTATTGATAAGGAATTTTATCTTCTGGGTTAATCTCATCAGAGTCTTTCATTCCTATAACCTGAGCCGTTCCCGTTTTTCCAGAAACTGTGATATTTTTGAGCCTAGCTCTGTGTCCTGTTCCATGAGCATCATGAACTACACCTCGAAGCCCTTCTTTAAGAATTTTTAATACTACCGGATCAATTCCGATATTTCTTCTAACTTTAGGATAAAATTCCTTTATCAGCTTACCGTTAGAATCCTCAATTCTTTTTACAATATAGGGACGAACCAAAAACCCGTTACTTGCAATGGCCGAAATCATATTTACACTCTGTAGAGGAGTAACGAGGTTATACCCTTGGCCTATTGAAGCCGAAATAGTTTCTCCAGGATACCAGGGTATATTTTTAATTTTTTTCTTCCACTGTGTCGATGGAACCAATCCCGACTTCTCTCCTTTTAAGCGAATTCCAGTGAGCTCTCCCAGACCAAGTTTGTTTGCATATTTTGCTAAACTATCAATTCCTAATCGGTGTCCAAGAGTATAAAAATAAACATCGCATGATTGGACCAAGGCATCATGTAAATTCATCTTACCGTGGCCCTTTTTTTTCCAACAACGATAGTCTCTTTTACCTAAATGAAATTGCCCAGGACAAAAGATAGTGTCTTCTGGTTTTATTATTTTTTCTGAAAGCCCAGCATATGCAGTAACCAATTTATAAGTAGAGGCCGGAGGATACTGACCATCAATCGTTCTATTCTGAAGAGGGTTTTTATCATCACGCAACAAGCTATTCCATTTTTTTCTAGATACTCCAGTGGCAAACGCATTTGGGTCAAACGAAGGCTTGCTCACCATGGCAATAATTTCTCCAGACTGTACTTTCATCACTACAGCAGAACCTTCAACAGAATGTTCGTCTGAGACTTGATCCATTAACGTTTCAAGTTTCCTCTGAACTCGACTATCTAAAGTGAGCACTAAGCTGTTTCCTGTTTCTGGAGAAAGTTTTCGTAAAGCTTTCAGTTCTCTCCCAGAAACATCTACCTCAACTTCCTTAAACCCTTTCTTTCCCTTTAACTCCGACTCGTATATTTTTTCTATTCCATTTTTCCCAATCATATCCCCTGGTTGATATCGACTAAATTTTAAAGTTTTTAATTCATCTTTAGAAACTTCGCCTAAGTAACCGAGAACATGAGAAGCAAATTCTCTGTGCGCATAATTTCTTATGGGTTCAACCTTAATACGAACCCCAGGAAGCAACATCTTGTTTTCTTCTATATAAGCAACTTCTCTACGCGAGATATCTCTTTTTATCAAAACGTTTTTAAACGAGGAAGACTGACGAATATCTTCTCTTAGTTTATCTTCATTTATTTCCATGAACTTGGAAAGGAAGTCTAACGATTCCGTTAAATTATCTGCGTCTTCAGGTGTAACATATAGGCTAAAAGATGGTCGGACATTAACAATAATTTTTCCACGACGGTCTTTAATTACACCTCTATAATCTGGCAAGGAAATCTTTCTAATTCTGTTCTGTTCAGATTTTCCCAAAAAATCATCTCCTTTTAGTATCTGCAGATACCAAGCTCTCATCACAACTACTAAAAAGGAAAGGACCACAAAAACAGTATAAACTTTGATTTTTTTCCGAACGAAAAAAGATCCCTCTTGGAAAGATTCTTTTGATGAACTGGTAAAGCTCATATCGATTCCAAAAGCTGCGATGGGAATTTACGATGCAACCATTGCATTCCCTTATCAAAAATATAAAACAGAAAAGGTGCTACCACTGCATTGAAAATTCCAAAAATAATTAAAGAAGAGAAAATAAAATCTCCTTCGATACTACCTTTCAGTAAGCTCGTCATAGACAGAAAATAAATCATACCGTCCACCAAAGAAGCAGCAAACATAAAAAGACCAATCGGCATAATACCTTCCACAATAATTTTATCTTTAATGACACAAAAAAATAACCCGGCTAACCCTTTAGATAAAAAATTAACTCCCAGCACCCCCCCTGAAAGACAATCTTGAAAAAAACCAATTAAAGCAGCCAATAAGATACCGTTATTTTTTTTTAAATGAATCCCGAAATATACCGCAACTATTAGGATCAGGTCGGGGGCAACATTTTCTGGAAAAAAAATCCGAAGAAATGTTGTTTGTATGGAAAGTAATAAAACCAAAGGGGTTACAAAAATTAGATGGATCATCCCTCCACCTGATTAGAAAGAAGAACAATAACTTCTTCAATATTAGATAAATCTGCGCTGGGGGCAACCATGATATCCTGAAACAACTCTTGGCTTTTTTTAACGATATCCACAACTGTCCCGACTACTAGACCTTTTGGAAATACCCCACCTAGCCCCGAAGAAATCACCTTATCTCCCAAATTTACCTTCGCCGAAATAGGAACAAATTTCATTTCACATATATTTTCGCCTGTTCCAACTGTTATTCCAGATTCGCGTGTTTCTTGAAATAACGAATCAACCGCGCTACGACTATCAGTAATTAATAATACTTTCGATGAATTAGGAGATGAGTGTATAACGTGTCCAATGACCCCTGCATTAGTCATTACTGAAGAATTTTTTTGTACTTCATGGTCTGTTCCTCTATTTATAAAAATCACCTTGGACCATTGGGTTGCGTCGTAACCTATAACCTTAGCTATAACAAAAGGTCTTTCATCTTCATCTAAAAACTCAATCAGGTTATCAGTTCTTTCTAAAAGTTTATTTCTTTCCAGTAATTCATTGTTTTTCTTTGACAAAAGATTTATTTCAAGAAGAAGCCGGTCGTTCTCCTTTGATGCTTGGACTAAGAAAATATAATGGTCAAAAACATCGGAAATAGAACTAGTTGCACTTGTTAAAAGATTTTGGATCGGAGAAAAAAGCCAAACGACTATTGACTCAAAAAATAGGTTACTCTTTTCATAACGAACATTGATAGTCATGAGGACCAACGAAAAAATCAGTATACTGGCAAGAAAACCGATGAAGTTTTTGCGCTGAGGTCGCCTGTTAGGCACAATTTAAATAGAAACTTTTTTTAAGAGCTTTGGGTCGCTAAGAACTTTTCCAGACCCTAGGGCTACTGCTGACAACGCGTCCTCTGCCAAACTAATTGGCAGACCTGTAGCTTCTCGCAGGAGCAAATCCAAACCTTTGACGAGGGACCCACCCCCTGCGACCACGATCCCTTTGTCAACAATATCTGCAGCTAGTTCGGGTGGGGTTCTCTCTAAAGCAATTTTCACAGCTTCAACAATAGTACTGAATGTTTCGGCTAGAGCTTCACGAATTTCTTCATCAGAAACTATCAGAGTTTTAGGAATACCTGCGACAAGATCACGCCCTTTAACTTCTATCGTCAAGGGGTTTTCCAATGGATAAGCTGAACCAATTTCAATTTTTATTTGTTCAGAAGTACGCTCGCCTATCAGAAGATTATACTTCTTCTTAATATAGTTTATAATAGCTTCATTCATTTCATCACCTGCTACACGAACTGATTTACTAAAGACAACACCCGACATCGAAATAACTGCAACTTCCGTAGTCCCCCCCCCAATATCAACAATCAAATTTCCCGAAGGTTCCTCAACAGGAAGACCGACACCAATAGCAGCGGCCATAGGTTCCTCTATTAGAAACACCTCCCGGGCTCCAGCTGACAAAGCGGAATCGCGCACAGCCCTGCTTTCTACTTGAGTAATACCAGATGGAACAGCAATTACAACCCTTGGGCGAACCAAAGTTGTACGATTGTTATGAACTTTTTTAATAAAATGACGAATCATTTTTTCAGTCACTTCAAAGTGAGCGATAACGCCATCTTTCATCGGACGAATAGCCTCAATATTACCAGGAGCACGACCAAGCATCTCTTTGGCGTCAGTTCCAACAGCCTGTACTTCATTTGTTTGGGTGTTAATTGCGACCACCGACGGTTCACGCAAAACTATCCCCTTATCTTCAACAAATATAAGAGTATTCGCTGTCCCTAAGTCTACAGCTAAATCATTCGAAAAAAATTTCCAGAACAAGTCGTCCTCCTTACTGTGTATTTAAATACCTAGCAGAGCAAAATCGCAATGACCAAGCATTATATAACAAGGGGTATTAATAAATGCAAGGCAAATAAAAATAAAGGGTTGTGGGAGAAAATGAGTCTTTCATTTCAAACTAAAACAATCTACCTAAAATATCGAATGCTGTATAAAATCAAAACGGTTGCGAAAAAAGGGAAGGTTCTATAAAATAATTAGCTAAATTTTTATTAATTAAACAAATTTATTCCGGAGAATTACTTGTGCTTAGTCTTATTAGAGAACACTCCGACTCATGGTTAGTTAAGTCCATTCTTTGGATGATTGTTTTCGCCTTTATAGGAACAATTTTCTATTCATGGGGAATGGGTGGGGCAACAAACTCCTCCGGCGGAGTAGTGGCAACTGTCGATGGTTCTAATATTAGTAAAGCAGAATATGAACGCACATTCAATAATCTTGTAAATTTTTATAGGGAGCAGTTTCAGAGTCAGTTTTCAGAAGAGCTTATACAAAAACTTGACTTAAAAAAACAGGCGCTAAACGTTTTAATCGAAAAAAAAATTCTTCTTCATAAGGCTGAAAAACTAAACATTCAAGTCAGCGACGCAGAAGTCATTAATCAAATAAACTCGATTACTGCTTTTAAAAAAAATAAAACTTTTAACAATGAAATCTACCAAAATTATCTCAAATTTAAACGTGTGACTCCTCTCGAATTTGAAGAGACTCAGCGTGAAGCACTTCTTCTTGAGAAAATTAGAAATCTCATCAAATTTAATGTCAAGGTTTCACCCAACGAACTCAATGAAGCATTTTTGATTGCCAATGAAAAAGTTAAGTTAGATTATATGGTCCTTCCCCTTAACCACTTTAAGTCTGAAGAAAAAGTTAGCCCTGAAGAAATAAAATCTTTTTACGAAAAAAATAAAGAGCGTTTTGAGGTTCCGGAAAAAATTAAGATCCAATATGTAAAAACTACTCCCAAGGATTATGAAAATCAGGTAGAAATCCAAAATGAAGACATCGAGGATTTTTATAAAATGAAAATAGCTAATTTCAGAGTTCAAAAAATGTATAAAGCTGCTCATATCCTCTTTAAGCTTGAAACAAAAGATAATGAATCCGAAGAGTCCATAAAAAAATCAGAAGAACAGGCAAAAAGTAAAGCGGATGATATTTTAAAAAAAATACGTAGTGGAGTAAGCTTCAAAGAATTAGCTAAAAAACATTCTGACGATCTTGTTTCTGGAAAAAATGGAGGAAGCCTAGGCGAATTTCCTGAAGGAATGATGGTAACGGAGTTTGAAAATGCCTTAAAAAAGCTAAACTCAAAAGAAACCAGCGAACCGATAAAAACCTCCTTCGGGTTCCATATTATTCGACTTGACGAAGTAACACCTGAAAGAATCAAGCCACTAGAAGAAGTTAAAGAAGAAATAACAAAAAAACTTTTAGAAAATAAAACTCGCCAAAAAATGAAGCGGGAAATTAAACACCTTCATCTTTCGGCAAAGGAAAACCATGATTTGGTGAGTGCGGCCCTAGAAAAAAAAATGACTGTGCAAACCACCTCATATATCTCTAAAGAAAATCACATCGTTCCTGACATTGGGAGTAATCCTGTTTTCTTCAATCAGGCGTTTTTGCTGGAAGATAAAAAAGTTGGGGAACCAGTAATCTCATTAGAGTCTGCTTTCGTTATGAAAGTAATATCCCGGGAAAAATCCTATATCCCAGAACTTAAAGATGTTGCAAAGTTAGCTCAAGAAAAAACTCAAGAGAAAAAAGATTATACCTTTTCCACAACAAAATCTGAGTCATTTGCTGGGAAAATTTCTAATGGAACTATTGATTTTGAATCAACGGCCAACGAACTTGGGCTAGACCTAAAGCATACTCCGTTTTTCAGCCGATCCGACTCTATTCCAGGAATTGGAAATCTTAAAAAGGTAAAAAACAAAGCATTTGAACTAGACAAAGGGAAATCCGGGTGGGCTTTTGTGCGAGACAACTACTATCTGATTCGCCTGCAAGATCGACAAAAAGCGGATATTCCTGAGGCTAAAGATTTAAAGGACTTAAGAAAAAAAATCAAGCTTGAAAAAGGGAATTCTGTTTTTCAGGAGTGGATGGATAATCTCAAAGAAAGCTCTGAAATTCTGATAGACAAATCACAAATTTAATTTTTCAAGTTAAGATTTTCAAGTAACGTCGATGGATTTTTAATATTTTTTCTACAAGGCTTTCTATATCATCTGCAATAACTCGAATCATTTCCTCTTTCTGCATACCACCTTTATCATAAATAATATCCGGAACAAATCCACACTTTCGAATAGAAAAAGCAGTGCCCCATTCCAACGACGACCCTTCCAATGATCTGATTTTTTTTGGCTCCTTAGCACGATCAAAGGAGGCCAGGCTAAACTTTAAACTCTTACAAACCTTAATCAAATCAGCATTATATTTTATATTCATTACGGCTCGTTTGGATGAATCAAATTGCATAACAGTCAAGACAATATCAGCAACATGACGAGACCCTCCAAAGCATGGAGGCGAAGGGATAACGATGTTTTCCCCACACTTAACAATGCGAGCAGGAAATCCAATTACATCGCCTACTGTAAGAGCATTCTCTAGTCCAAAACCAATGTTAGATTGAACCTCTGGAATCAACCCACCAATACAACCGTCCTTTAATATTTCGACAGCTCGTAAAACACGTTGAGACATACTATAACGCTCTGCATTCTTATATAGGCTTGTCATAGGTTCTACTTGCGCTAAACCTTTCCCAGAGTTAACAGACCCTATAATTGAAATTCCGATAAACTCCTTCGCTTCTTTAACTGATGAAACAATATCCATACCGTTTGCTAAACATGCCGTGATCGCTGATGCAAAAGTACAACCGGTCCCATGAACCTCACCTCCAGGAATACGATCTGCATCCAAACAAAGAGATCGGCTACCATTAAAGAAAAAATCCTGTGGTTTACCTTTTAAATGTCCCCCTTTAATAAGGATATTTTTAGCACCCATTTTTATCAGAACCCGGGCTGCTCGAATTCTGTCAGCAGCTTGCCTTATTTTAATTCCTGAAAGGATCTCAGCTTCTTTTAAATTTGGAGTTAACAAAAAAGTAACGGGCAAAAGTTCTTTCTTTAGAATTTGAACCCCAGATGTCGACAACAATGATTTTCCTGAAGAGGAATATATTACAGGATCCACAATAATTTTTTTAATCCGATAACGGCGCAACAAACGAACCACTAATTTGACTATTAATGCGTTTCCCAACATTCCTATTTTAATAGCATCGAGTTTCCCATCTATTAATATTGCATTTAATTGTTGTTCAACCACTTCGGGTAAAATGTCATGAACACCCGCAACGCCCATAGTATTTTGTATGGTAATCGAAGTCACAACCGTTTTCCCACTAACCCCAAATGCCGAGAATGTTTTTAAATCGGCTTGGAGTCCAGCACCTCCACTCGGGTCAAACCCAGCTATTGTTAAAGCTGTTTTAGTTGCAGTTTTCATAAAATATAAATGATGAGGGTGAAAAATTAAGATGCGTAACTCTAGCAGATCAACCAAAGACCTGGCAATAATTTAATAAAATCGCAAATAATAAAAGAAATGAATTTAGTGCTTATCTGGAAGGAATTACCCAACGGTCACAGACTTAGCCAACGATCGTGGTTTATCTATATTACGTTTGAGTGATATCGCAGTAAAGTATGCCAATAATTGGCCAATAACAAGCTGTAAAAATGGAGCAACAATTGGTTTTACATTAGGAAGAATGATTTCTTCACTGAATAAATCCTTATTCTTGCTACCTTCGTCAAAGTGAACACCAAGAACAAACCCAGATCTGGCACGAATTTCTTCAACACTATGCATTGTTGACTCATATAGTTTTTTATCTGAACGTGGAGGAATGAAAACAATGGAATTCACGTCCTGATCAATCATAGCTAGAGTTCCATGTTTTAAAAATCCTCCGGGCATTCCTTCAGCATGCACATATGCCACCTCTTTCATTTTAAGAGCCGACTCGAGCGCAACTGGATAATAAATACCTCTACCAAGATAAAGCCAGTTTTTCACTTTAGAATAATTGTTTGCTATCCGATGAATGAATCCTGATCGCTCATTTAAAATATTCTGTATGACTTTGGGTAACTCACGGATAGAATTTATAGACGCGTCGTATTCTCTTTGTTTTATTTTTTTAGTTTTAAGGCTCAATTTTAAAGCTAAAATTGTCAGGGTAATCATCTGCGCAAATGCTGCCTTCGTACTGATGACACAAATTTCAGGACCTGAACCTTGAAGAATAACTTTATCAACCAATCGAGAAATAGAAGATCCCATAACATTAACAATCGCCGCAGTCTTAGCACTCTTAGACTTCGCAAATTTTAAAGCACTGATAGTATCAAAGGTTTCTCCTGACTGAGAAAGAGTTAGTACAAGGGTTTTACGGTCCACTTTAGCCAAAGAAACAAATTCATCAGAACTCAGAGCTGGAATAAACCGATCCGTTAAGGAAGAAAATAGATATTCTGAAAATTTTGCCACATAAAATGTAGTCCCCACTCCTACGAAATATGCCCTATCACTTGTATCAATCATGTTCACAACTTCACCCATTAAACTAGAGTCCAACTCCAAAACAGTATTAATAGTTTGAGGTTGCTCATAAATTTCTTTGAGCATGTAGTGTGGGTAGCCGCCTTTTTTTGCTGTTTCACTATCCCACTCTATTTTCGTGATCGATTTAGCGATTTCTTCCTGAGTTAGAAAACTTTTCACCACATAGGAATCCCTTGTTACAATGGCATATTCATTATCTTCTATAATGACCGCGTTTTTCGTAAAATCGATGTATGCGTTAAAATCTGACCCCACAAATTTTAATTCGTCTCCAATCCCAAGCTTGAGCGGCGATTCCCTTCTAGCGCACAAAATC
>JAPYPM010000032.1 GCA_029937635.1 Nitrospinaceae bacterium | reverse complement strand
GTTCAGAGTTCACCCAGTGCTTTGCGCGACTAGGCAGTCATGTAACTCAAGTGGAAATCTCTTCCAGTATACTTTCCCGAGAGGATGTTGATATTAGCCAAGCTCTCACTGATCAATTCAGTAGAGAAGGCATAGACTTGCATACAAACACAAGCTGTAAGGCAGTCATTACTGTGGACAAAAAACAAGCAATGATTTTCGAAAAAGAAGACCAAGAGTTATCCATTAAATTTGATAAAGTATTGCTTGCGGTAGGAAGGACTGCCAATAGTAAAGGGTTCGGACTAGAGAATATTGGTCTCGAGTTCGACAAACATAATAGAATAATTGTAGATGATTATCTCCGAACGACCTCACACAAAAACATCTATGCTTGTGGTGATGTGGTTGGGCCTTACCAGTTTACCCACACGGCGGCCCATCAAGCCTGGTACTGTGCGGTCAACGCACTATTCAGTCCTTTTAAAAAATTCAAGGTCGACTATAGCACCATACCCTGGTGCACTTTCACAGACCCCGAAATTGCACGAGTCGGGCTCAATGAAAAAGAAGCAATTAGGCAAGGCATTAGTTATGAAGTAACGCGCTATGAAATAAATGATTTAGATCGAGCTATTGCTGACAGTGAGGATCAAGGCTTCATAAAAGTATTAACCACACCAGGAAAAGATCATGTCCTAGGTGCGACAATTATGGGTTGTAATGCTGGGAATCTTATAACCGAATATATTTCTGCAATGAAACATGGATTTGGACTTAACAAAATTCTTGGAACTATACACATATACCCTACGATGGCAGAAGCAAATAAGTTCGTTGCTGGTAATTGGAAAAAAAATCATATCCCAAAGAAACTTTTAAAACTGGTGCAAAAGTTTCACGATTGGCGCCTGCTCTAGAGACACATTTACTATAATAAAATTAACTTAAATTGGAAGTATGAGCGCTCAAGGGTTACTTTAATTCAATCTAAGTATGACTAGATTTCTATATAAAGTCCATCCTCCATAACGGAAACTCTGTAGGTAGTAGTTACTGACGATCGATCAAATTTACAACTTCCTCTCCTGATATTCCATAGGCACTCCTCGTTACTACAGGCAGCAAACATTCCTCTAATGTCTGGTGAACGACCAAGGCTCCCTCCGCACATCCTGCATTCGTCAGTCAGGATATAATATTTTTCTCCAACGCAAAACATTGCTAAAACATACTTCGTTTCAGTAAACGGGTGAGTAAGATTGATTTGTTTTCCTGAGCCTTCTGAAGGAGCATCTTTTAATTCTGATATTTTAACTTTCGACATGAAGGAACTTTTAATCCTTTGGTAGGTAGGGGCCGTATCGATCTCGGTAATATTTTTCCAACTCGTATCGGAAACGCCCTTTTAGGTGAGGTAACTCTTCTGCAGCATGGTGATCATACTTTATATATTCTTCAGATTTTTCTTGAATATCCTTAGGACGCTCTATATTTGGATCTAGATAGGCATCTCCTAAAGGGGAACCACCAACGATCAAGCCCTGGCCTTTTTGAATCCACCTTCCCAACATAATACGTTCTTCATCAGTCCCTACTTCTACTGGCATAAAACACATCCTAATAATTAATATATTGATCTTGAGGTAGTGCCTCTTGTCGCGAGGGTCCTAATAAGGTAGCATAACAGCCAACCTATAACTAGATAGCGATTGGAACTTAAATAATTTTATTCTATCATTCTTGACTTTAGATGAGCACAAAATATTATGATAACAAATACAGAACCAAATAAATCTGCTGGACAATGGTTTCAAGAGGGGCTTAACGCCAGTAAGCTTGGTGATCCAAGGACCTGTCTCGAATCCTATAAAAAAGCTATCGAAGTTGATCCAGATCATTTCTTAGCCCACTTTAATCTAGCAATACGCTACGGAAAACTTCCAATGAACATTGAAGCGGCACGCCACTTCAGGGAAGCCCTGCGTTTGAAACCAGAATCACCAATAGTCCACTACAGCCTGGCTGTGGTTTGCAACCTAATTGGAGAAACAGACAATGCATTCCATCATTATAATGAAGCAATTCGTTTAAACCCAGAGTTTGCAAAAGCTCACAGCAACCTAGCAATGTTATCTTATTCACTCAAACGCGGAAAAGAAACAATTCATCATCTACTGAAAGCAGTTGCGATGTTTGAAAAAACCGGTGATGATTTTATGGCCAATAATGCCACAAGTCTTCTCAAAGATTGTTTAAAGGAATTTAATCTTACCGCTGAGGAATGTCAAGCACTCTGAGTTTAATACCCCATGGACTTCTTTGATGTAGTTGTTATCGGTGGAGGCTCCGCAGGTTATGCTGCTGCCCGCACAGCTGAATCTAGTGGAGCCAAAGTTGCCATTGTTGACAAAGGTCCGCTTGGAGGCCTTTGTATTTTACGTGGATGTATGCCCACCAAAGCTATCCTCCGATCATCGGATATTCTTGCCCTTATGCATAGAGCCAAGGAGTTTGGCCTTTCAGCTTCAAATCTCTCAGCTGACCTCGCATTGATCCATGATCGAAAAACTCGACTGATCAATGAGTTTGCCAGCTACCGCATCGAGCAATTAAAAGATCCAAAATTTTTACTGATTGAAGAACACGCTTCGTTTCTCTCTCCACATGAGCTTAACGTAGGGGGGGGGCGGGTACTATCTGCAAAAAACTTTATCATTGCTACCGGTTCTACGGTAGCAGAGTTTGCAGTTCCTGGATTGTCTGAAGCTGGTTTTTTCACCAGCGATGACGTTCTTGAACTTAGAGAAACACCCGAGTCCATGATTGTTCTAGGAGCCGGACCTGTCGCCGTTGAATTAGCTCAGTTTTTTTGTCGAATAGGGACGAAAACCACTCTTATCCAGCGTAGTGATCATATTCTTTCGAAAGGAGATGAAGACTTAGCTCGCCCAGTCGAAACACGTTTTCGTGAAGAGGGAATGAATATCTACACTGGGACCAAGTTATTAAGAGTTGAAAAATCTAATCACGGTCGTACCGTTTTCTTTTTACACGAGGGTATAGAAAAATCTGCGACTGCAAGCATAATTTTGCAAGCTCTTGGGAGAAAACCAAATATTGATAGACTCAACTTAGCAGCCGCCTCCGTCAAAATAAATCAAGGACGAATTGAAGTGGACCAGAAGATGAGGACCAACGTTCCTCATATTTTTGCAGTAGGAGATGTCAATGGTCTTCATGAAATTGTTCATATCGCTATAGAACAAGGAGAAATCGCTGCGCATAATGCGACTCATGAGGATGCACTTCAATTTAAGCAGAGATTAAAAGTTAGTGTGACCTTTACCGACCCGCCTGTGGCGAGCGTCGGTCTATCAGAGAAAGAATGCCAGAAGTTAAGCACTCTTTACCTAAAAGCATCTTATCCTTTTGATGATCATGGGAAGTCATTATGTATGGGAGAAACTTATGGTCATGTAAAACTGTTATGCTCTCCCGATAACGGAGAAATTATTGGTGCACATGTGGTTGGCCCCGAAGCTGGAGAAATGATTCACCAAATGGTTACTTTAATGTACTTCCGAGGAACGGTACATGACCTAGCCAAATTACCTCATTATCATCCTACTCTTTCAGAAATTTTTACCTACCCAGCAGAAGAATTGGCACAAAATCTATAACGGCTGTCTACCAAAACGACCTAAATCGTTCCCAGTTTTTCAGCCAACCGGTCTATAGCTTCAACCGTATTCAGTTCTGTAGTACAAATTAGAAGACTATCAGCAAGTTCATGATAGTAATCACCAAGAGGAAGCCCCACCAAAATGTTATACTCAAGTAAGGCATCTCTAATCTCCGTGGCAGGTCTAGGACACCTTAGAACAACCTCATTAAAAGTGTCCGAGTTAAATCTTACCGAAAAGCCTTTCACCTTGGATAGTTTATTTTTAAGGTAATCAGCTTTTCTTAAATTAAGCAAAGCCAATTCGCGTAATCCTTGTTTGCCCATCACCGCTAGATAAATAGTTGCTGCTAGCATACACAAACCTTGATTGGTGCAAATATTAGATGTAGCTTTTTCCCGTCGAATAAATTGTTCTCGAGTTGAAATTGTCAGGACAAATGATCTACGTCCTTTCCTGTCGATAGTTTCGCCCGCTAATCGCCCTGGTATTTGTCGAACAAACTTTTTGCGAGTTGCAAAAAAACCAGCATAAGGTCCACCATAGGAAACAGGCAATCCAAATGATTGCGCTTCTCCTACAACAATGTCTGCCTCACGCTCTCCTGGTGGTTTTAGTATACCAAGGGAAAGTGGCTCAACTACGACAACTATTAGCAAAGTATTCTGTTCTTTTAATTCCCTACCTAGTTGTTCATATTCTTCCACTATGCCAAAAAAATTCGGGCTTTGTAATATCACCGCAGAGACCCTATCGTTCAGATTGGCTCGAATAAATTCAAAATCAGTTTTACCATCTGAGCTGTATGGAACATTTATCAACCGGAGATCTGTTCCTCTCAAATAAGTCTCTGTGGTCTGCCGGTATTCAGGATGGACTGAGGAAGCAATTAGATATTCTTTTTGTTTATTGATTCGATTTGACATGAGCACGGCCTCTGCGAGCGCGGACGCTCCGTCATACATGGAAGCATTGGCCACATCCATTCCGGTTAGCATAGTGATCATTGTTTGAAATTCAAAAATAGCCTGGAGAGTGCCCTGGCTAACCTCAGCTTGGTATGGAGTATAGCTAGTGGAAAACTCACCTCGCTGTATAAGACTACCTATAACAGTCGGACTATAATGCCTATATGCACCTGCACCCAGAAATGATGATATCTCTTCCGGATCGGGATTTCGCATTTGTATTTGACGCAATGCACTAATAACTTCGATTTCAGAAAGAGCTGGCGGCAAATCAAGGTATTTGTTGCCTAGCTGTAAATTATCAGGGATACCTGTAAACAATTGGTCTACATTCTGAACACCAATAGTCTCCAACATCTCACGAATATCTTGTTCGGTATGGGGGATGAAACGCATATTTTAATATTATATCTACGAAAATAACTTATTATTCTTGATCTTTACACTGCTCTCTGTATTGAGCAGCACTTAGTAAATTTTGTTCAGGATTGGAATTTGAAAACTCTATTTCTATCATCCATCCTTGACCATAAGGGTCACTGTTCACAAGTTCAGGCTGAGATTCTAGGTCTTTATTGACCTTCACTACCTTACCGGTCACAGGGGCATAAATATCAGAAACTGTTTTCACAGATTCCACCACGCCAAAAGGACTTCCTTTTGTAAGCTCTGTCCCTTCTGCTGGAATTTCTACAAAAACAACATCACCGAGTTGACCTTGAGCAAAATCGCTAATCCCGAAAGTAGCCCGGTTATTTTTCATCCGGACCCACTCATGCTCAATTGTGTAATGAAGATCATTCGGAATTTCCATTTTCCCTCCTATTTTAAAAAATTTAAAATTAACTATTATAACCCATGGTTATTATTTTTTAACCCGACTAGGAACAAATGGCAATTTGACTACTTCGGCCGGAACTAACTGGTCCCTAATTTTAACATCCAAGTGATTACCGATCTCAGATTCGTTTGTCACATAGCACAAACCTATCCCCGTTTTTAAAGTAGGCGAAAATGTTCCGCTAGCAACCTCTCCTACAGGCTTACCATTTTTGGATATCTGATAATGGGCCCGAGGAACACCACGAGCTAGCAATTTAAGACCCACTAGCTTTTGCCGCTGTCCCTTTTTTTCTTTTTGTTTTAATAAAGACTCTCTACCAAGAAACTCTCCTTTATCAAATTTAATAACCCAACCCAAGCCTGCATCTAATGGTGTAGGATTATCGTCTATTTCATTTCCATACAAAGGATATCCCATTTCTATACGCAAAGTGTCCCGCGCGCCAAGTCCAATTGGTTGGATACCATATGGAAGGCCTTGATCCATGATCAACCGAAAAACCTCCGAAACTTTTTCAGGAGAAAGGTATAATTCAAATCCATCTTCTCCAGTATATCCCGTTCGGGAAATAATACTCTCCACATTATTTATCCTGCCCTTTCTGAAATTATAATAAGGCAGCTCATTCAAAGAAATATCACATAAGTCCTGCAATACGCTTTTAGCAAAGGGGCCCTGCAATGCCAACTGCGATGTCTCGTTACTTATATTTTTTATATTAACATTGAAAGAAGATGCCTGTTTTTCAACCCACGCGTAATCCTTAGTAGAATTAGATGCGTTGACGCAGAGAAAATAGTGATTTTCAGAAAACTGATAAACAAGCAAGTCATCCACGACTCCACCGTTTTCATAACACATAAGACTATAGAGTACCGAGCCGTCTAACATTTTTTCCATATTATTCGAAAGCAAGAACTGTAAAAATTTTTTAGCACCTTTCCCCTTTACCTCGATTTCTCCCATATGGCTGACATCAAACAATCCTACCTTTTCCCTCACACAAATATGTTCATTCAAAACCCCAGAAAACTGAATGGGCATATTCCACCCCGCAAAAGGAACCAATTTTGCCCCCAATTCTTTGTGAAGGTCTAGCAGTGGAGTTACTTTTAAATCTTTCGTGTTATTTTGAACCATAAGTTTTTAATCTTCTATTATTCGCAAAAAATCTTTCCATAAATAGTTTTACGATAAAAGTGTTTTCTATATCACTCTTTCATGAAATAGTGCAAGAAGTAAAACTGATTCGTTTTCTAAACCCAACGAGCTACATGCCCATTAATCAAAAAATAGGCTTTACTAACAAAATTGTAGAATAAAAAAATTTAAACATAAAAAAAACCAAAAACATTACTATCGTCGATGGCCAATACTACAAAAAGGTTATATAGTTTATACTAACTCTAAAAAATTAAATCACCCCATTCCCGATGAATGATTCCACAGATCACTTAAATAAAAGTTACGACGCAATTCTCTTAGCGGGAGAAGGGGAGTCTAGTTATAAGGTGTACCATCAACATAAAGCCTTCCTTGAAATTAACGGAAAATGTATTATTAATTATGTCGTTGAAGCATTACAGCAAGTCAAATCGATAAAAGATATATATATTGTAGGGGCTAAAAATAAATTGAAACAAACTCTAAGCGACTCAGGGGTTGACTTTTCCTATCCAAAAGCTATTTACCTTGTTGAACAACAATCAAACCTTTACGAAAATATTTTTCAAACATTTTTAAAAACAATTTCCTGCGGGAAAAACTCACTAACGGTTGACTTGAAGGTTTCTCAAAATAAAGACAAAGCAGTTTTAATCGTTCCATGCGACTCCCCTTTACTCACACCTCATGAAGTAGAGTATTTTATCTCCAATAGTGATACAAATAAATATGATCATATTCTAGGGCTGATTCCTGAGGAGTCATTGAAACAATTTTATCCAACCGAAAGATTGCCTGGGATCAAAATGGCTTATCTACACCTTAAGGAAAATAACTATAGAATCAATAATCTACATCTGGTAAAACCTCTGCGCATAGGTAACAGGGAGTATATTCAAAAAATGTATCAATATCGTTATCAGAGGGACTTTAAAAAAATCTTACTATTTGGTCGCAATTTACTAGGGAAAATTAAGCTTAAGTACTACCGTTGTTACATTGGCCTTCAACTATGCCAGTTTTTTGCATCAATCGGTTGGAAATTACCGGTGAAATACTTTAAAAAATGGACTGCAAAACAAGATATGGAAAACTGCATATCTAACCTCCTGAATACAAGGTTTAAAGGACTGGAGGTACCTTACCCCGGAGCCGCTTTGGATATCGACCGAGATTCTGATTACGAAGCCATTAAAACCAGATACAATGAATGGCACGATTTGCTTTCAATGAAAAGGTCTTCTGCCCCCGAAAACAACAAATCCCGTGTAACGGGATGACCTCATACCCCTTCAAGACATTAAATAATTTAATCTAATGAAGCAAAGCCAAATTCGCAACTTCTCCATCATAGCCCACATAGACCATGGCAAATCTACCCTTGCTGACAAGCTCATCCTTTTCACAGGGGGGCTCCAAAAAAGAGAAATGAAAGAGCAGGTTCTTGACAATATGGATTTGGAACGTGAACGGGGAATTACTATTAAAGCGCAGACGGTTTGTCTTGAATATAAAGATCCAAGTGGAGAAAACTATATCTTTAATATGATTGATACCCCTGGGCATGTTGATTTTACCTACGAAGTATCTCGTAGCCTGGCCGCATGCGAGGGAGTTCTTCTTATCGTTGACGCGACTCAAGGTATCCAAGCTCAAACTATTGCCAACGTGAATCTCGCGACACAAAACAATCTCACTATAGTTCCAGTGATCAATAAAATTGACTTACCGAGCTCTGATCCTGACGCAGTTAAAGAGCAGCTGGAAGATGTTTTGCAAATCGAATCAGATCAAGCTGTGTTAACTAGTGCTAAAGAAGGTATTGGCATAGAAGATATAATGAAAGCCGTAGTAAAGTTTATTCCTGCACCTGTTGGTGATAGCGAAAAACCACTTAAAGCTCTTTTATTTGACGCTTGGTTTGATTCTTACCGGGGAGTTATTGTATTGATTCGGGTTGTAGAAGGATGTTTAACAGTTGGAATGCGTATTAGCTTAATGGCCACAGGAAGAGAATTTGATGTAGAAGAAATAGGGACTTATACTCCCGCCAAAAAGCCAAGCAAATCACTGCAAGCAGGAGAAGTGGGATATGTGATCGCGGGAATAAAAGAAATGGATCAAACCAAAATTGGCGATACTATAACAGATGCTAACCGATCTACAAAAGAGCCTCTTGTAGGTTACAAAGAAGCCAAGCCCATGGTATTTAGCGGATTGTATCCGATCTCCGGGGATCAATACGAATTATTACGAGACGCATTGGACAAATTAAAATTAAACGATTCCTCATTTACCTATGAGCCAGAATCTTCACAAGCATTAGGTTTCGGGTTTCGTTGCGGTTTTCTTGGACTTTTACATATGGAGATTATCCGTGAGCGACTTGAAAGAGAACATAATGTTGATCTTCTCACTACCGCACCCAGCGTGGCATATAAAGTTTTCTCTACTGATCAGTCAACCATCATGCTGGATAATCCTGCAAAATTAAAAGAAATGCGCAGCGTAGATCACATGGAAGAGCCTTACGTCCTTGGAACAATCATTTGTCCAGAACAACACATTGGAATAATAATGTCTCTTACACGCGATCGACGAGGAATACAAATTAAAATGGAATACTTGAATCCTCAAACCGTATTGCTACAATACGAGCTACCTTTCAGCGAAATCGTGTTGGACTTTTACGATCAACTTAAATCGACTACCCAAGGGTATGCCTCCTTTGATTACGAGTTTATAGACTTTCGCACCTCGAAACTGGTTAAGCTAGATATCCTTTTAAATGGTGAGATAGTTGATGCTTTATCATTAATTATTCATACTGATAAGGCATATCACCAAGGAAAAGAACTGGCAAAAAGACTTAAAGAAAAAATCCCCCAACAAATGTTTGAGGTAGCAATTCAAGCGGCAATTGGAAGTAAGATCATTGCACGAGAAACAATCAAGGCACTAAGAAAAAACGTGCTGGCAAAATGCTATGGTGGGGATATTTCCCGAAAACGTAAATTACTAGAAAAACAAAAGGCAGGTAAAAAGAAAATGAAACTAATTGGCAGAGTGGAAATTCCGCAAGAAGCTTTTTTAGCCGTTTTGAGAACTGATGGCAAATAATATCCCCAACCCCAGCAATTCAGGTGTTAAGAAAAAACACAAAAGTATATTCCGAGAATATGCTGAAGCAATTTTCATTGCTCTCTTGCTCGCACTATTCATCCGGACCTTTATTATCCAGGCATTCAAAATTCCTTCCGGATCGATGCAAAACACTCTCCTGATCGGAGATCATATTCTTGTATCTAAATTCGCTTATGGGATTCACATCCCAAACGTTATCCCGTTTCTTAATATAAAGCTTTTTGATGATATTGTATTGTTTCAAAGAACTCCTAAAAGAGAAGACATTATTGTTTTTAAATATCCAAAAAATGAAAATAGGGACTTTATTAAACGAGTGATTGGAATACCGGGCGACCGTCTAGAAGTTCGACGGCAAAAAGTTTATATAAACGAAGAACTCATTAAAGAAACGCATGCTTTACACACTGACATACCCCAACAAAGTCGCCTTGTTCCCAGAGATGACTTTGGGCCCGTTGTGGTTCCGCCAGATCATCTATTCACTATGGGTGACAATAGAGAAAATAGTCAGGACAGCAGGTTCTGGGGATTTCTCGAAACAAAAAAAATTAAAGGTAAGGCTCTTGTTATCTATTGGTCTTGGAATGCGGAAGATAATTGGGTAAGGGCCGATAGATTCGGACAAATACTTCGATAACTTCAGGTAAGCATCTCATGTCTTCTCCCATACCACCCTCTCAGCATATAAAAATCAAACATTTGCTAAAAAAAAACAGAGGCATAATTTTTGATTTTGATGGTCTTCTTGCAGATTCAGAACCTTACCACTACCTTGCTTATAACGAAGTATTCCAAAGGTACGGACATAGTCTTAATAAAGATGAATATTGGGTGGAGTGGACTTCTAAAGGAAAAGGTATTGCGGGTGAAATTGATCGGCATAAGCTTCATCTTAATGTCGACCCAATTAAGTTACGTGAACAAAAATTTGAGCTGTACTCACGATATTGTCAAAACGGAGACATCCGATTATTTCCAGAGTCTCTTGAAATAATAAAGCTACTTAAAGCTATTTACCCTATAGCAATCGCATCCGGTTCATGGAAACATGACATAGGCGCTATTCTGAAAAATGCTGAGGCGGAAAATATTTTTGATACGGTTTTAGGGAAAGAGTCTGCTAAGAAAGAAAAGCCTCATCCAGATATTTTTTTAAACGCTGCAAAGGCACTAGAATGTGACCCGTCACAATGTATCGTAATCGAAGATGCGCTCAAAGGACTGTCCGCTTCTAAAGCTGCTGGTATGTCGTGTATTATTATCCGTAATCAACTGAACCAAAATATTGATTTTAGCGAAGCCGATTTGATTTTTTCTAGTCTATCTGATTTTTTAACTACTATAAAACTCTGATCTAACCTCACATAAATCCACTAAGTAGTAAGATTATTAAGAAGTGCCTACGGACTCTTAATTAATGTGGCTTTAAGATTTATAATTAAAGAACCAAACTCTGCAAGTAAGCACACAAGAATTATTTCAAACCTAACCCAAAATCAAAAAAAAATTCCACTCCCTCAAAAACTAAGAAAGTGGAATTTAAATTAATGCTTTAAGGTTAGTTACTATTGCCATAGCCACCATGTGTAATACCCATTCTTTGTAAATCTGCTTCGCTTAATTTTCCTCCGGTAGATTGCTCTGAAGGTGAAACACCAACTGCGCCTCCAGTTGTTGCACACCCAGAAAAACAAACTATTGCTATAAAAATAACTATATAAATAAATTTTTTCACAGTTTCCCTCCTTATAGAAAATAGTTTTTAAAGTAAGTCTTTCATAAGCTTATAAGATTCCCAATATTCTTTCAAGTTTCGTTAAATCAGTCTCGACATAGTAATTTTCGTTCAATAAGTCATTATGAATAACGCTATTTCAAAATTAATGTCATCCATACCATTTAGATTAATCCAAATTAAACAACTCAATTAAACTTCTACACAACTATTTTTTCATATTTTTCAGAAAATCCTTTCATATACCTACTTACTCTTAGAAAAATATGTTAATTATCATTAATATCAATTATTATTAAATTTATTGAAACTGGTAATAATTTACCAGATTTGACTCCTTATTTTTTTATATAATTAAGAAATTTATTGAAAACTAAAGAAAAAGTCCACTGCCTAACCCGCATAAGAATATTGTCTGGCGATCAAATAGCTTTAGGTCCAGGAAAAGTTTCTCTTTTGGAGGAAATTGACCGATCGGGCTCTATTTCAAAAGCTGCCCTGAATTTAGGTTTAAGCTATCGCCGCGCCTGGAATCTTGTGGATACTATGAATAAAAATTTTAAATCTTGTCTGGTTACAAGTGCTACTGGAGGGAAAAAGGGTGGCGGTGCTTATCTAACACCACTAGGCTTAAAAATGACAAAAGCATACAGATCTATGGAAAAAAAAGCAGAGGAATCTCTACAAGAAAACTGGAAAACAATCAAACGGTCTCTCAAGCAACCCGATTAGTTTAGGCAAAGTTTATACTTATATTTTTAAACCGATTTTTCTGCAACAATTTCTAAACCTTTAAACTTTAAAGAAATAGTATCACCTGGATTTTGGCTAAACGCATCTGTCTCATCGCAATATTCCCTGCAATCAAAATGCGTGATTCGAAACCCTGCATCTTGGACATCGAGCTTTAAAGTATTCGTATAACCATTTTCTATTTCTACTAAAGTTTTCAAATACCCCACCGTCAGTTTATTTTTAAACTCAGGCTGACTTGACTGTTCAATAATGTGGTTTTCTAGATCTGTATCCAAAATCTCTAAAACCCCATGCTCCTCCAAAACACACCTAGACCATTTTAAAAATTTTACTCTGTCGCCTCTTTGCAGATGATGCAAGAATTTATTTACTACAATAAAGCCAAATTTGATTCCTTCCGGAGGTTTTTTAGGGAAATCTGCTTCCAATAGAAGTACATTTTTTTTTCCTGTAAGTCTGAGAAAGTGAGACAAACCATTAACAATAAAACTTTCGTTATCAGATAAAACTAACTGAGGAAAGTTTTCTGGCCAAGAATTAATTCTACTGAAGCCCGCTAAACCAGTAGCAACATCTAACACAGGATGTTCAAGGTTTAAGAGTCTTAATTGAGGGACGTCTTCCCATGGAAAGTTTTTAGTTTGATATAAATAATAACTATAGCTTTCACTTAGTAGACGAATAACTTTAGGATCTTCCTTTAAAAAATGGCTTTCAGCGATTGTTGTTGCCAAGCGACGAAATAGTTGCGCCATTTTTTGATTTAACTTTTCCAGTGAATAGTCATTTGCATCAAAATTATTTTTGAGATTAATATTAATTTGATCAAAACTTAAATACACAGCAAGTCGCTCGTGTTGAGCATAAATTAAGTCAGCTAAGTCAATCATTACCTCAGGATAAATTGAGCGGAGCAAGAGATTAAAGCATTTCTGGTTTTCCCTACCATCTGCCGAATTACTAAACCCCAAATACTCATTCAAATACTCAAATAGATTTCTCACACGTTCAACCAATTCCGAGGAACTCGAATTCTCAAGACCCATAAAAGTCCGGCCATTATCAGTTAACAAAGGTAGACGAGAAGAATCATCAATAAAAACTGGATCTATTTTATTTATCATATTTCAATGAAATCTAATATTAGTCTTTTGCAAACAGTCTACTTAAAAAATTTCTAATCAGAATTTATAGGCTTGGCAATTTTTTAAACGTCCTTTCCAAGTCCCTCGAATACTCAATATTTTTCTATAGGATACAATTTCGATATTTTAACTTATGAAAACAACTACGGCCAATCCCAAACAGCTCTCCCTAATAAATAAAATATGATTATCACACATGGTAATAAATAAGGAACTGCAGGGAACACATCTCCTCCTATCAATGAATATATAGAGAAAACTGCCCTCCCTCCGTAAATAAATGTCAACACTTGAACCAATAATTTTTTTCCACAATAAATCATAGGTGTAAGAACTAAAAATAAAATAAGAATAAAAATTAAAACACCATAGACCACTCTACTCATTTCTAAATCTACTGGAGGCATCTTCCACCAAGCAATAATGACATAC
>JAPYPM010000031.1 GCA_029937635.1 Nitrospinaceae bacterium | reverse complement strand
ACATGGAGCCGCCCTCCAGTTTTTTCAAGTAGAGCAATATCACGGTAGACCATTATGTCTTCAGCTTCTGAAGGCATACCTTTTAACCCTAGCTCAGTTGACACCATTCCCTCGTTCATGCAACCACCTTCCGTAAGGTCTAGCATTTCGCTGTGCTGAATTAGTGGCAGGTTAAACATTTTGCTGTATTCAAATGCTCTGCGCATTAATTCATTATTCATAACGGGACGCCCATCATCTGAAAACGCTATCGCCCCAGCATTTTTTAGATCACCCATTTCCGATAAACTTTCCCCAGCTAGCTTTTTCGAAATAGCAGCAATGGCATATACATTCACAATTCCTTCAGACTTTGCTAGAGATAAAATATGTTCTGTGACTGCTCTTGTGTCATTTACGGGGTTTGTATTTGGCATGATTGCCACAGAAGTAAAGCCACCAGCTGCAGCGGATTCGCACCCCGTTTTAATAGTTTCTTTATACTCGAATCCAGGTTCTCTAAAATGTACATGCATATCTATCAACCCTGGACAGACTACACAGCCTTTGGCATCAATAACTGAGGGCTTTTCTTCAGTGCCAAAATTCATCTTTCCGGGTGAATCTAAAGCTTTAATTTTCCCCTTACTTATCAAGATATCCTTGGGTTCATCTATATTGTTGGCTGGGTCAATAACCCTTCCATTTTTAATTATTATTGTCATTTTTGTTTACTAGAAGGAGATACATAAGTGCCATTCGAATAGCAACTCCGTTCGTAACCTGGGTTAGTATAAAAGATCGTTCACTTTTCATAACATCTAGAGAAATTTCAATTCCACGGTTGACCGGACCTGGATGAAAAATAAGTACATCATCTTTTGCTTTTTCTAGTAATTGAGATGTAAGACAATATAAATTAGAGTATTCTCGAATACTAGGTAAGAGATACTTGCTTTGTCTTTCTTTTTGTAAGCGGAGCATCATGATAACATCCATACCTTTTATTGAGTCTTCTAAGTTATAACCTACACTAACCCCCATCTTCTCTATTTCTAGAGGAATCATAGTAGGAGGACCAATAAGTTTCACATGCATACCCATTGTTTTCATAGCGTAAATATTAGACCTGACCACTCGGCTATGCGCGATATCTCCAACAATTACTACATTTAAGCCCATCAAGGTCCCTTTTGCCTCTCTAATTGTTTGCAGATCTAGTAAGGCCTGAGTGGGATGTTCATGGTATCCATCACCCGCATTTATGATGGGACATTCAACATACTGAGAAAGCATTTCAGCTATTCCTGAGAGAGAGTGACGTACAACCATAATATCTGGATGCATGGCTTCTAGGTTCAGAGCGGTGTCTATTAGATTTTCTCCTTTTACTGAACTGCTTGTGTATTCTGAAATATTGATAACATCAGCGCTCAGCCTTTTACCTGCGATTTCAAAAGAAGTACGCGTTCTAGTGCTTGGTTCAAAAAATAAATTAATAACAGTTTTCCCCCGCAATGTGGGTACTTTTTTTATTGGACGGGTGGAAATTTCTTTAAAAGAATCAGCAGTATCTAAAATAGTAATTATATCTTCTTTGGATAAGCATTTCGTTCCCAAGATATTTTTAAGGTTAAACATCAAGTATTGTCTATAGTTAAATCGTTTATTACACAAACTTCATCTTTGCCATCATTTTCTTTCATTAGAACCTGCACGCGGGTAGTTTTAGATGTTGGTATATTTTTACCAACATAATCAGGTCTAATTGGAAGCTCTCTGTGTCCTCGGTCTATTAGGACACCAAGTTGAATTGAAGCGGGTCTACCAAAATCAATCAGAGCATCGATAGCAGCCCTTATCGTTCTCCCTGTAAAAATAACATCGTCTATCAAGATAACGTTTTTGCTCTCCAAGGAAAATGGAATGCTTGTTTTCTCTATTACGGGATTATGTTTTCCTATAGCTAAATCGTCTCGGTAAAAAGTTATATCTAAAACTCCAAGATCTATATCTAAACCATTAATATCATTAATACTTTTCTTAATTCTTGTTGCTAGAGTCACACCTCTCGTTCTGATGCCAACCAGAGATAAATTTTTAGCTCCTTTATTTTTTTCCAATATTTCATGAGCTATACGGGTTACCGCTCTAGAAATATCTTGTTCGCTAAAAACAACAGATTTCAATGTTAACTCCAAGTATAGGCAAAAAAATAGCTCCTACGGAATTACATCGTCCAAGGAGCTAGTTGATTAATTTAAATAGCATTAAATCCCTTAACGGTCTCTCAGTACCGGCTTAAAGAGTAATATAATTTTTTCTCATTCTATTTATTCAGTTAGTGTAAGTCAATAGCAAAAAAAATTTATTAGTTAGGATGCATAAATAATATCTCTGAAAAAAATAAAAAATATATTGAAATGACTTTAAGATTTTTTACTTTTTTCCCAAGTTAAGCTCACATCTCCTTGACGAATTTTTAATTGACACCCTAAACGCATTCCCTCTTCTAAGTCCTCAGGGAGTAAATAGTTTTTTTCCTCATCGGTTATTTTAGACAAATTACTTTTCCCATCCAAAACAGTAAGCTCACAAACGCCACAACTTCCCTCGGTACAGCCGAAAGCTAAAGAAACACTTATCTCATCACAAACTTCAATTAAACGACTACCATCTTCAATGTGATGAATTAATTTATCTGGAGTGAAATTTATGGAAGCCATATCGTATAACCCTAATATGAAAAATATATAATGGTGGTGATTCTTTTTACAAACCAGAGACTTTTAGCTTGTGAACCAATTCAAGCTGTTGGTCAGTTAGTTTCTTTGGATATTTCACAATAACACGAACTAACTGGTCTCCTGTATTCTTTCCATGATTATATGGAATGCCCACTCCTTTTAGCCTAAGTTTAGTATGGCTTTGAGTACATGGAGGAATTGTTAAGAATTGCGAGTCTTTTAGTGTGGGAACTTCAACAGAAGTTCCTAGCAAGGCTTCCGTTGGACTTATTTCTTTATTTATTAATAAATCATCTCCTTCTCTAGAGAAGTGAGGGTGTTTATTAATACGTACTTTTAGATATAAGTCTCCTTGAGTCCCACCATTTACTCCAGGTTGACCTTTTCCAACGAGTCGTAATTGACATCCATCTTTAGATCCTCCAGGTACTTTGAAGGTTGTTTCTGTTTTTTCCCCATTTAATTCAACCATAATGCTTCGTTGAGTTCCGAGGGCAGCTTCGTGGAAAGATATATAAAAATCCTGTCTTATATCTTTTCCTTTTTGTATACGTGGACCGCCAAAACCGTGACCGGATAAAAAACTATCTAAATCAGGAAACCCTCCAGACCCGCGAGAACCAGTTTGAGAGCCAAAGTCACTAAAAACATCACCAGCGTCAAAATCCCTAAAAATATCTTCCCTTGAAAAGCGTTTATGAAATCCATCACTTCCAAACTGATCATATTGTGATCGTTTTTTTTTATCGCTCAAAACAGCATATGCTTCATTAATTTCCTTAAAATTTTCTTCAGCTTTGGGGCTGTCTTTATTTCTATCTGGATGATAATCCATAGCCTTTTTCCGAAAAGCTTTTTTTAAATCCTCTTCTGAAGATCCCCGAGAGACTCCTAATATTGAATAATAATCTTTCACAATTCTAACCAGTTGAAATAGTTGATGTTTTCTACTATTATAAAGCAATTGTTGAATTATAAATCAATTTTATTTTAAAAATGATTAAAAAATATATTTTAATAATTTTTGCTTCCTTTTTATTTGCTTGTACGACTTTATCTCAATCAAACTCGATTGACTCCAGTATAAACACTGCAGATCGTCATATTTGGATTCCTCCTGATGAGAATGATTTGGAGCAGAGACGTATTCTTCAGTCTGGGTTTGATGAGATCGAACACGATATAGAAGTGTTGTTTATGAAATCAGAGATTCTTGACTCTGATGAAATAGATATGCGCGCGGGAATTAAGGAAATTTTTCCAAATATTGAATCTATGGATGCAGCCATATCAGGAATGATCGATCAGGAAAAAACTCATGTGGCTGAATTGGGTCAACGGTTAGATAGTGTCAGACTTAATAGTAAAGCTGTTCAGAGTGAGGTAGCTAAGTTAAGCAAATCAATTACACCTGATCCTGTTTTTTCTTCAAAGGATTATTTCGATGCATTTCTTCATTTTAAAAAAGGTCATTATTTAAAAAGTAAACAATTATTTAAAAAAACTCTCATTTCCAACCCACCATATTTAGTAACTGATAATATACTTTTTGGATTAGCGATGTCGCAATATCGGCTAGGCAACATATCAAAGGTCTCAAACCCCCTATCTCGTTTAATTTCTGAATATCCTAATAGTGAAAAATGGTACATGTCTCATTTGGTACTCGCCTTATCGCTTTATAAACAAAGAGAAAAAAGTCAGGCCCTTCATATTCTTCAAAATGGATTAAAAAAACCCCCTCCGCACTTTATTAGATCAATGTTTATGAATTTATCTCAACTAATCCAAAAATAATTTTTAGCATTCTTAAAATGTTATAAGTATTAAATTAGAATTTAAAATATTGGTCTATTCAATTTAAATTCTTTAGAAAAGATAATAGTTTAAAAAATCATGCTTTCATATAATCAAATTATTAACAAAATAGATCAATTGGAAGAGGCTAATATATTACTGTCTGCCTTGGAATTAAGGGTTTTTTCAATAATAGAAAAGCAATCTGTCTCAGCAAAGCAAGTAGCAAAGGATATTAAAGTAACATTAGAAGGTGCAGAGGTTCTTTTAAATGCACTTACTGCAATGGGTGTATTAACCAAAAATACTAATGGATATAAAAATACCCATGTGACCTACAAATATTTTTGCGAATCAAGTCCTGACTTTAAAAAAGGAACGGTAATGCTAAAGATGGATGGTTGCAGTGAATATGTGAGTCTTATCCACACAATCAAATATGGAAGAAACCTTAAAGAGTTTGAAGGTGAAGATGACCCTATTTTTAGGAACCTTTTTACGCTTGCGATGCATGAACGAAGCGAGAAATACGCTGCAAAGCTAGCACAAGCAGTGACGCAAAAAAAGGTAGGTAAATTGATTGATTTAGGATGTGGGCCAGGGTCCTATAGTGTGGCAATTTTAAAAAAAGATAAAACTGCCACAGCGACATTATTGGACCGTGCTGTCGCAATTAAAGTAGCGCGCAAAATATTTAAAAATCAATCCGTTTACAAACGTTTAAATTTTGTTAGTGGTGATTTGTTTGGTGATAAATTTGGGTCAGGATACGATACGGTTCTACTATCTAATATTATTCACATATACAATACCAGTGAAAATAAAACTCTATTTAAAAAGATAAATAAGTGTCTTAAAAAGGGTGGGCGATTTATTTTATATGATATGTTTTTGAAAAATTCCAAAGTAGAGCCATATGATGCAGCGTTATTTGCTATTACAATGCTACTTTATACAAAAACTGGAAAATCATACACTTTTAGCGAGGTCTATTCATTATTGAAAAACTCAGGGTTCACCCAAATAAAAAAAACAGAAATTGGATTTGGTTCGAGCATTATTGAAGCAATAAAATCTTAAGATAAATCGTTTTCCAATTTTTTAAAACCGAAATATAAAAAACTGATGGTATTTGAAAGTCGATTAATAAAAAGACGATCCCGTATAAATTTTTTCTCAAGACTATCTACTTCAGGTAACTTGTTTGTTAATTTACTGATTTTTTTTGTTGTTTGATTCCATTCTACAAACCCAATATAGTCATAGCCCTGCATTAAAGCAATTGTGGTTTTATCCTCGATTAAATATAGGTAAAACGATTCCATTTCTATGGTAAATTTTCTTTTATTTATTTTCTTTTTGTTGTCTATTAAATATTTATTTTTTATTACTATTGTAGCCTGATCTATTTTTTCAATCTTGTCTAATTGGGTTCTAATTGAAGTCAAAAGAGATTGATTTTTTTCTGGATATTTAATTTTTTTTAAAAAACTTGTGTCTATATGAATCTTGTTTTGTAGACAGTGTTTATTTATTGCTTCTTTTAATGATAAATTTGTTGCTCCTGGTATATTCACGCCGCCTTCAGTTGCATTTAAGATAGTAATATTCCCGCTTATTTCTTTTTTTAATTGATATTTGTATATTTCCATTGCTTTAGTTGTTTTTGAGTAGTTGTCAAATAAGTCTAATGCAGAAGTTATTGACTGGGCGTAGCTCCTATGCTTAATGTTCTGGAGCATTTTTAATGTCTGATCTGTTTGAATATTGTCTTGATTTGCTTGATTATAAAAAGAATCCGTACAATGCATTCGAGGACCTTCAAAAGATAAATCTTGTCCTGCAAGAATAATTGGCTTACATCCTAAGTACCTAGTTAAATAAAATGCTGCATGTGCTACTGATGATATCTCCCCCAGGTCTCCTTTTTTTGAGCTGTGATCTGTAATCCATTTAGCGAGTTCTATTTTACTTTCAATTATAATTTTTCTTTTATTAAAGAGAGAACTTATTGATAAAGGAATACACGGGTCATAAATTAGCCATAAATCTTTTGGGATTATATTAATATCAAATGAACGTAATGTCTCTTCATTTGGGTCGATAGATACAACAAAGTCAGGTTTGATATTATTTTTTAATAGAGGCTGTAATGCAGTTGCCACTGCGACAATAAGAATACTCTTTTCAGCACTTTGAATAAGTCCAATATTTTTATCTAGAGAGGGACCCGCTGATACTACTAAAGCTGGAATGTCCTTGAAGGTATCTTTTATTGTTGATACACCAGGACTTTCTGTAATAGATAGACCATTATCAAATATATTTTTATAAAATTTTTTTGAAAATACAGCTTGTGTACTTATATCAAGTTTGAATTTTTGATATGCTTGTTCTATAGCTAGATTTATTTGCGTGTAATACTTACTATCTAACTCA
Organism: Nitrospinaceae bacterium; assembly: GCA_029937635.1. Taxonomy (GTDB): domain Bacteria; phylum Nitrospinota; class Nitrospinia; order Nitrospinales; family VA-1; genus Nitromaritima. The sequence goes on along the minus strand of JAPYPM010000031.1, from coordinate 7,298 downwards.
ATTATGGGTTTAATGATTATTGGTGTATATCCGTGAATTGATAAATCACTACGATGCTCATATAAAATTTTTTCAATTTTACTTGGATCAACATCTACGTAAATGCTAACTTTTGGATTACGTAAGACATCAGAAAAATTATTGTGGAATAATGCTAATCGAGCTAGAGCGGGATCTTTTTCAAATATAATTATTTGGTCTTGTGGTGATATTTTTTTATGAAGATCATTTAGGTGATAACCCAGCCCAAGTCCAATTAAAATATAATTTGATTCTTCATTTGAGTATTTTGTGTCTATAAATTGCGTGGCTTCTTTTAATGGATCATACTTGCTGTGTAAAAATTTTTCTGTCCCGTCAGGAAAAATTTTTGATAGTGTAGGTATTCCAGACTTTGAGATAGATATATTATATTGACTATCATTAGGAGCTTTTTTAATTAATGAACACAGCTCAGGTGATTTATGACTTAGTAATGATAAATTGTCTGTTAAGAACTTTTGCATCAAATATAATTTTTTTTTAAAAATCCCCAGACTAATATTGCATCAAAAAATTTTTCTTATTGATTTTTTTTTACTGAAAAAAACAATAATTCCCAGTTTGCATATACACCTTGATTAGTAAAATAAGCCTCATCATAATTCTTAATTAACTGACGTAATTCTCTCTGGCTAGTCATTTTTGTAGGCGCTGCCCCTAGTTGTTGTAGGTTTTTGAGTAGCGCTAAGGTGTTAGTGAAAAATAATTTATGTGTTTTTTTTGCAAAAGAATCCAATGTGAATCCAGCTTCTTTGATTAACTGACTCCATTCATTACTTGAAAGAAGTAAAGCGGGACTTTCTAATGAGCCAAGTTTTCGAAGTTCTGCAAGGCTTCTCGGGCCAAAAGTGCTAAAAATCAATCTTCCATTTGGCTTTATGCAAGAGTTTAACCTTTTTAAAAACTCCCCAGGATCTTTAAACCATTGAAACACAGCATTAGCTGCAACCATGTCTACCATTTGAAATTTTAATAATTCAGCATTCCCAATCATAATCTGAGAATAGGGTGGAAGACATAACTTTGTTTCCATGCATTCAATCATTCTGGATGAAATATCATTGAGAAATATCTTTTTTACTTTTATCGAAAATAGATATTTGGAGAACATGCCTGTGCCGCAACCAATTTCTAAAATTTTTTCAGGCGCATTACTTGGAATAAATGAAGCTAATTTGTCCGCCATTAATTTTTGTAATTGAGCATGTTTGTCATACATATGTGCATATTTAGAAAAATTAATCTCAATTGCCTGGCTTTTATTATCTTTATTTTTTTGATTAATCATTGAATATATAAATTAAATGAGAGTAATTATTTAAGTGCTAATCTCGAAGAGAAAATAGAAACTAAAAACTGTTTAAAGGTTTTGAAAAAATTTGTTTACCAATAAACTTTTTTAGAACTATTCCTGTATTTGCGTTTAGAAATGGTCATTGATCCAAGGATGTAACTATTGGTTTAGTGTCCTTGCTAATTTACTCAGAAGTTGATCAGGGGCATGTCCTGCGCCAGTGACTATTTGAGTTTGTGGAATTAGGTTTTTTAATTTAATGGCATCCAGAAAAATATCGTTTTCTCCGACAATAACTTTAAAGTCTAATACTGAGTTTTTAGACGCAATAACAGATTGAAGGAATTCTAGGCCTTTTATTAGTATTGAACGACTTGGTAAAGTTTTTAGAAGAATTCTAGGAAAAGGGATATCACAATTAGCATAAAAATCAACCAACGGGTTTTCGTTATCGTTTCTTCGTAGAAGTTTTATCAGATAGTTTAGTTGTGTAGATGTCGTTTTTCCGCCCATATCATGTTCTTTTGTGAAAGCAAGAATCGGAGCGAGAACTGCCTTAATTGAAGTTTTTGGAAATAAATCACGGTGTCTAAACATCCATAGGCTGCCCAACGAATATCCTAGATATAGGTCGGCGGATTTTTCATTTAATTTTATACGTGCCTCTTCCGAATCAAATGGATCAGATGGATAGATCACATTTATTTCAGAATCTACAAAATATTTTTGTATCTGTTCAGAAAACCATTCCGTTGGAATTGCCCACCCAGATACCGCAGTAATTTTCATTTTTTTGACCACTCCTTAACTATTAAAATTATTGGATCCAGTTCTTCTGTAGATAACTCAGAGTGGAGCGAAAAGCGTATTCTTGAGCTACCTTGTGGAACAGTAGGTGGGCGAACCGCACCTACAACAATAGCTTCATTTAAAAACAATTTTTGTAGCTTGAGGGTAGATTCATTGCTTCCCACAATCAGTGGAATTATAGGAGTTTCATAATTAGTATCCACATCAACGTATTGTACCAGTCTATTTCTAAACCAGCGGGATATTTGTTTTAGTGATTCTCGTTTTTTATGTGCATTTTTAACTATTTCAATAGATGCCAAGGCTACACCAGCCTGGTGAGGTGATAAAAATGTTGAATATATGTATTCACCGGCTTTATTTGTCAGGTATTCAATTATTGGTAAAGAATTGGTCAGTATGTAAGCACCCATACCAGCTAGAGATTTACCAAACGTACCAATTATAATATCTATTTCTTTAGAAGTTCCAGTCTCTTCAGCTAATCCTGCTCCAAATTTACCTAATACTCCTGTTCCGTGAGCTTCGTCAAGTATTAGAATGAAATGGTATTTTTTTTTAAGTTCCACTAGTAGATTTAAATCAGGATAATCTCCATCCATGCTAAATATACTTTCAGTAATAACAAATACGGTATCGTATTTGTTTATATTTTTAGATAGTAGTTCTTCAAGATGACATAAGTCCAAATGATTATAGCGTTTAAACTTGGCTGACCCACGGTTTAATGCTTGAGCAATAGAGTGGTGAATAAACTTATCGACTAAAATAAGATCATTTTTCCCAGGTAGGTTTTTTATTAAGGCTTGATTTGCCATAAAACCTGAGTTGTATAACATTCCAAATTTTTTATATTTCCAATCTAATAAAGTATTTATTAATGTTTGATGACATGGGAGGTATCCTGATAAAAGAGGGGATGCGCCACTTCCAGTTCCATATTGTCGAGCTATAATATCAGCGGCGTCTAATAGATTTCTATTGTGACGTAACAAAAAATAATCATTTGTTGCCAAATTTAAAAAATTTTTATTAAATGCAACTGGTTCTCTAAAGAGATCTTTTGCTTGGAGGTCTTTTAATTCTTTTTTTAGGCGTTCCTCAAAATATTTTGACAAATGATGGGGTTGTTTATAGTTGTTAAGAAAATTATTATTTTTAATTATGATATAAATACTAATTTAAGTCAAAATGAACACTTTCTAATAGAACTGTCTAAATGCTAGCCCTTTATGATACTGGAAAAATATGGTTGCGTGGTTTAGTTAAACCGGAGTTTGCTGTTAGGGCGGGTAATCTATATTTTGTTGTTGGTGAGGGAGATTCTCAATCTATTAAGTATTTGCTTTATAAAAATTATTTATTTGTATCTATCCATTATCCTCAAAGCCAAAGTAGGTTATTTCGTAGGTTCTCATTAGACCTTGAGTCGAAATCAAAAGGGTCATTGTTTAGCGGATTTACTATGACTAAGCACGCTGACATAAAAGCTATTACATACCGGGATGATGGAGTAGAGGATTATTTGTCAAAGGAAAAAGATTATTTTCTTGATAAAGATGGGGAAATTGACCCAATTAAAATAATGAAATTATCTGGGTGGAGCTGAGGGTAAATTATTTTTTGTGTCTAATTAATCGAACTGCATGGTTTTCTTTTTCTTCAACATCTATGAAGTCTAAATCGCCTGTTCTTAAATCTATTCGCAGGTGTTGCCCAGTATTATTTTTTTCACTAGACCACAGATAGTGCGAGCAGTTTGTTAAAAATGCTGATGCTATATGAACCTCATTTCCTTCCCAATCCTTCTGGATTAAATTTTTGTCATAAAGATCAAGCAAATCATCTTTATTTGGAAGAGTCCAATCAGATTGTCCTCCTGCATAAATCTGATTCATCAATTGAGCATAGTTCAGGCCTTCCTGTAGGTTAACCCATTTCCCCAGATCACCATAAGAATCTTTTGGAAGCCACTCGTTTCCATTTATTGTGTCCTCAATTACCCCTCGAGCAGTATCTTTAAATCTATCTATATTCATTTGTTACTCTATTTTAGTATTAAATTTATTAAGGGGTAAAGGTATCACTTTTATTATTACTCTTCAAAAGATTTTAGAAGGAGCATGCCAATCTTTTTTGTAATAGGACCTGGTATTGTGTTTTTTAGTTTCCTATGGTTAATCTGAGAAACTGGTAAAACCCCTATAACTGAGTTTGTTAAGAAAATTTCGTCTGCTTCCTGCATATTTTTTTCTGTAATTGTATCCTCCATAAAGGAAATACTGTTTTCTCGGCAGATATCTAATATGGCTTGACGGGTTATACCACTAAGTACAAATTCATTTACATGTGGTGTTTTTAGTTGATTATTTTTGATAATAAATATATTAGAAATTGTTCCTTCCGTAATATTATTATTATGGTCGAGTAAAATTGACTCAAAACACCCCTCTTCAATTGCTTTTTCTCTCAATAATATATTAGGCAAATAATTACATGATTTTATCTGATTAGGAATACCTTGTATTTGAATCCCACTATTTTTATATAATTTTATTCCAACACCATTTTTGTAGATCTTTTCTGATATTCTCTCTATAGGTCTAGCAAAAATAACAACTGTAGGGGGTGCATTGTAATCTATATTTATTCCTGGATCCTGTTCTCCACGGGTGATTGTAATTCGAATGATTGAGTTTGATAACATATTTATCTGTATTGATGCATTTATAGCCGCTCGAATTTCATTTTTTGTCATCGGTAGATCGATGAAAATTGAGCGGGCAGATTGAAGTAAGCGATCTAGGTGGCACTCCAATCTGAATATCTTTCCTGAGTACGACCGCATTGTTTCAAATAAACCATCCCCGTATGTAAACCCTCTATCTAAAACAGATACAGTAGCTTTATCAATGGTCCAAAATAGTCCGTTTATGTATACGATCGGTGTGTGCATTAGATTTCATTTGTGTTGTCAGATAATACTTCAATCATTGCCGCTGCCTTAGCCAATGTTTCTTTGTACTCATCCTCTGGGTCTGAGTCAGCAACAATACCTGCTCCTACATGAAAAGAGGCTTCCCCATTTTTTAAAAATATTGTTCTAATTAAAATATTTAAATCTAATTGCCGGGAAAAACCAATATACCCAAAAGAACCAGAATAGGGACCTCTGCCAGAGGGTTCGAGTTCATTTATAATTTCCATACATCGAATTTTTGGACATCCAGTAATAGTTCCACCAGGAAATAAGGACTTTAATAAATCGTAGATCGTTATATCTTTTTTTAGTTTACCTTCAATATTAGAAACAATATGACTAACATGAGAATACTTCTCAAGATTCATTAGCTCTGTCACTTTAACTGAACCTGATTGACATACACGGCCCATGTCATTTCGTTCGAGATCAACAAGCATTAAATGTTCAGCACGCTCTTTTTCACTGAGCAATAATTCTGTGGTTAAGGCGGAATCTTTTTGTTTATCAGATCCTCTTGGACGAGTTCCCGCTATAGGCCTAGTTTCTAGCTTGTCATCTTTAACTTTTAAAAGTCGTTCTGGGGAGGAACTGATAATACTAAATTCAGAAAATTTTAAAAAGCCTGAGAAAGGGGCAGGGCTGACTTCTCTTAGTTTAAGATAAAGGCTTAATGGGTCTTCATTGAAGTCAGTGTTAAAACGTTGAGAAAGGTTCGCTTGATAAATATCACCATCACTAATGTAAGTTTTAGCCCTAATAACTATTTTTTTATAATTATCTTGTGATAAATTTGACTGGAAATTACTTGTATTTAAATGGGAGGATTTATATGTTTTCTTTACAGGGTTTTTAATTGAATCTTTAGATAAGATTAATTCTATTTTTTTCCACATTTCTTGTATTTCAAGCTTGTATTCTTCATATTTAGATTTATCAGAAGACGGTTCAGCCACTATTATATATTTCAATATACTTAAATTATGATCGTAGACAATTAACCTATCTACTTGCATGAAATATGCATCTGCTAACTCAAGCTCATTAGGTTTTCTTTTTGGAAGGTTTTCAAATGCGTTGCCAGCTTCATAACCTATAAAGCCAACCCAACCACCCCAGAAATGAGGGGAGTATTTATAGTTTGGTACATTGCTTTCAAAGTTCAGGACATTCCAACCATCTTCGACAGTTCCTCTGATTTCTCCAGATTCTTCATTTAATTTAAACGATGAAGAGTCACTTTCAATTCTCACATAGTTATTATTTGGAATACCCATGAAAGAATATTGCGATGTAATACTGCTCCCATTTATACTTTCATAAAGAAACGTGTTATTTTTGCCATAAAATAAATTTTTAAACAGTAACGCTATTTCAAATGGAGGTACTACTTTTTCTCCAAGAATTGGTATTCGGTTGTTATTAACAGATAATTCGTAAAAACATTCAATATTAGGATGAATTTTCATTGTATTGCGAAAAGTATTTATTCGAGAAAATAATTATTTAAACAAGAAGGTGAGGGGGGTTTAATTTTATTCGTATCTTAAAGCATCTATTGGATTAAGATTTGCCGCTTTTCTTGCAGGATAAAAACCAAAAAAAATTCCTATTCCTACGGAGAACCCAAAAGCAAGGATTATAGATTGAGTGGAAACAATAGTATCCCATCCTCCAATTTTAGATACAGTTTGTGAAATTATTACTCCAAGTAATATTCCTAAACCTCCTCCAATAAAGCTAATAAGAACTGATTCAATTAAAAATTGCTCCATTATCTCTCTTTTTTTGGCACCAATAGCCATGCGTATTCCAATTTCTTTTGTTCTCTCGGTAATTGAAACCAACATGATATTCATGATGCCTATTCCGCCAACCAAAAGAGAAATACCCGCAATACCTCCGAGTAAGTAAGTAAATGTCTTAGCAGCATCTCCCCAACTATTTAACCATTGAGAAGAGTTTTGAACATGAAAATCACTATCTTCACCTTCATGAATGCCATGCCTCACTCTGAGTAACAAATCTATATCTTCCTTAATCGATTCTAACTCTTCCATTTTTTTGGCTTGAACATCAATCGACTGAATATGGTGGAGACCAAATAATCGCTTTTGTGCTGTTGTAACTGGAATAAATATTTGATCATCAGGATCAAACCAGCTAAGAGCT